>JAPUHZ010000465.1 GCA_027297485.1 Deltaproteobacteria bacterium | reverse complement strand
GGAGGTCATTGCCACCTCATGTGCGATCAAGGCCAAGGTAGTGGAAAAGGATGAGCGCGAGGAGGATTACCGCTCGGTCCTCAATTTCGGTCACACCATCGGCCATGCGCTGGAGTCCCTGACCGGTTATGAGAAGTTTCTCCATGGCGAGGCGGTGGCGATCGGCATGGCCCAGGCCGCATCTATCTCTGTGCGCCAGGAGTTCTGCGACAAAGAGAGTCTTCAGCGTATTCACCGGCTCATCGGAAGAGCGGGATTGCCCATAGACATTCCCTCTCATATTAAACCGCAAGAGCTGGTAAAGAGAATGGAGGTGGATAAGAAATCTGTGGAAGGGAAGATCAAGTTCGTTCTCTGTGCGGGGATTGGCAAGACTCGTTTCCAATGGCTTTCTCCCGAGCAGATTGGAGTGAAGCTGCAAAGAGGGTTATAGATGAGAAAAAAAAGAAAGATTTTAGTGCTCCACGGACCCAACCTGAACCTTCTGGGCAAAAGACAACCGGAGGTTTACGGGCGGCTGACCTTGGGACAGATCAACCGCAAGATCCATGCCCTTGCAGGCGAGCTAGGGGTTGAAGTAGAGATCCGTCAATCGAACAGTGAGGGCGAGTTGGTCACCTGGGTTCAAGAGTCACCCAAACAGTTCGGTGCCCTTGTGCTCAATGCAGCCGCCTATACCCATTCCAGCGTGGCCCTGAGGGATGCCTTAACGGCGGCGGGGATCCCCGCCATTGAAGTCCACATCTCCAATATTTATAAGCGGGAGGAGTTTCGCAAGCGCTCCCTGATCGCCGAGGCAGTCGTTGGCCAGATCACCGGCTTCGGGGTGCAAAGTTATCTTTTGGGGCTACGGGCTGCGGTGGAATACCTCTAACTCAGAATTAACAGAATACAGAATTCAGTATTCAGAATGTAAGATTCTGAATTCCGGCTCCTGACTCCTGAATTCCGATTCCAAATTAACTCCAAGAAAAGGGAACCGTTGTCAAAGGTTCTTCTGTTTCATCTCTTCAATGAGCTTATCCCTTTCCTTCTCTAACTGATTGATCCGTTTTCTTAGATCGCTTAGCTCTGCCTCCTTGGGCGAGTAAGTCCATCTCGGTAGTTGTAACGAGTCCATGATCCTTGAGGATCGGTCGGCGGGTGCTTCCTTACTACTCTCGGGAAGGCTCGGCTCGGGTCCGTCATTTCCTCCTTTGGCTTGGTAGTAGCGTGCCTTGGCCGATCTGATCTGCTCCGTGATCTCTTTAAATTTGCTCTGGTATTCCTTTTCCTCTTTGGCTCTTTTCTCTGCCCGCTTCTCCTTAGGACTTAGAGCCTTTTTCTTGGCCTCGGCAGGGCTTTCCCCTTTTTTTTCGACCTTGGCTTCCTCTGCAGGAACGGGGCTCGCCCCCGTCTTTCCTTTTTGACCTGCCCTGGGGAGATCCATCCCCCGCCCCTCACTCTCCCCGTCTTTTAGAATCGACTTGATCTGGTCTTTGGTTATACCGATCTCCCCTCCAAGGCCGGGGAACTTGATCATTTCCCCCTCTTCTCGGTAACTCTGGACCGTGATGCGCCGACCGTTTTTGAGGACCAGAGTGTAGTCGGCGAAGAGGGAGCCGGACCAACAAAGAACAGAAGCCAAACCCAATGGGAGGAACCTTATGATCCCGTTCATAGTTTAAGGCAATAATACCATGTCACATTTTAGTAAGGCAAATCACTGCTGTCCAAATTAATCTGATATTGGGTTATTGTCCATTGATTTTCCTTCATATTTGGAGGGTTTTTCATCTTTCTGAAGTGAAGATCCCCTATTCTGCGTTGGAGAGCGACCAGGCTTTGGATCTCAGTTGCAAGTCGCGCAGGACCAACATCGCAAGCAGGAGTGTCCAGGGTTGAATCTTGACTGCGTTTGCTGAGGTTCCCACGAAGGTCTTGATCTTGAACTTCTGCTTGAGGGCATTGAAAATCAGCTCGATCTGCCAGCGGTCTTTGTAGATAGTCGCAAAGGCAGGGAGATACCCCTCAATGGTCCAGGACCAGGTGCAGCTTGATGGCCCCTTTGGTCCAGCGGAACTTTGCCCAGTCAAACATGCTCATGGACAGGTCGAGCAAGGTGGAGTCCAGGCTGAGCAGTTTGTTTTTAAACCGAAAATTCTTAGCAAAGCGGTCAGCTTTTCGGCAACGCTCCAACACCAAGAAGAACACCCGCTGATAGAATTCCCAGGGGCGATGTTCTTTGGTATAGGCCAGGTAAGAGCGCTCGGGGGCTGTCATTCCCCGATGGGAGAGCTTCCCCTCGCAGGTTGTGCGGGTGAGGATTTAGCCTCCATCAGCGGCGGTTCACATCAGGCCGTTGTTTTCGCTTCTGGCGACGCTAGACGCAACGAAATTCCTCCGCGAAATCCTATGAGACTGAACTAAAGCGGCGTTCAATGGAACCTTAGGATGGTAACTTTTTTGTTACCATAGGTAACCAAAAGGCTACTTTTTAGTTGCTCCCGCAGGTCTAATTAAAAGCCCTCTCAAACAATTCTCCTCCTGATTTCGCAAGTTATTGAGGTCAGTGCCTGACTTCAGACACTGGCACAGCTATTGCCATCATAAGTTTACAAAAATAAAAATGGAGGTATTTCATGGTGAAGAAATAAACCCTACTTTCCGCAATTGCATTGTTTGTGTTGGTTGTGGGCTGGGCAATCAGGCTGGTGGAGGCTAATACTGATGGATAACCGCACGGTCGTTTACAGCCTACTGTATTCATGTTATTGGTTTGGTGGTTTTTCATTGTATTTATTAAGGTATGAACACCACTGTTCTTCGGACTCTTTTCTTCTGTTTTCTGCCCTCCTGGCCCTTCTTGTTGCCTTATGGAACATGGGGTGCGGAGCCTAAGGTCCAAATCCATTCCCCCAAAGATGGTTCCCGCATCACGCAAGAGCAGAACACGATCTTAATCAGCGGAAAGGTCTCCACTCAAGGGGCCCGTACCCCCAATGTGGATATTTTCTTTGTCGTCGATGTCTCGGGAAGCACGGCCCACTATGCGGGTGTGGACTTCGGTGATTCCTCCGATCTGTCTTTTCCTTCCGGCTCAACGGGATGGGGGAGACCGCAGATAAGCGTCTTCGGAGGCGGCTTTGGGACGGGTGGACCGCCCGTGAGGGATTTGAGAAATTCTATCCTGGCTGCTGAAGTTGTAGCAACCCGTCGGCTTCTTTCCCAGCTTAACTCGCAGACGACCCGTGTAGGGCTGATTAGTTTCGGCGAAGGCGCCAGGCTGCTTCAGCCCCTGACCCACGATTTTGAAAATGTGAAACAGGGTTTGGATGAAGTCCTCATGGAAGGCCCCTCTGGCGGGACCAATATGGTTGAAGGGATACGCTTGGCAATCAAGGAGCTAGCCGGGTTAGGGCAGAGTCGGCGGCGAGGAGATGTGATTAAGGTTCAATTTCTCCTAACTGATGGCTTTCCTACCTTGCCTATTGGCAGGGGAAAGAAGGCCGCACCGGAAGATACCAGTCTAGCGATCAACGCCGCTCGCATAGCAGGGAAGGCGGGGATCAAAATCCACGTCTTTGCCCTGGGGGAAGAGGCCCTCTCCTACCCCCTGGCTGCTGTCGGCATTGCCAAGAAGAGCGGCGGTATCTTCACTCCGGTTGTTAGACCGGCGGACATCTTGGGAGTTCTGGAGAATATATCCGTGGTGGGAGTGGACTATGTTGAGGTTCTCAATGAGACCACTGGCCGGAGGGCATCTCACCTGCGCTTGGCCGCTGACGGCTTTTTCTCTTGCGCGCTCCTAGTGGCCGAGGGGCTCAATCGGATTCAGGTGTTTGTCCGTGCCAGCGATGGGGCCACCGGACGAGACTCCATATCCGTGTACTACCAGCGCGGGGATCAGCGTTCTCTTGAGTTGGAAGTCTTCCTGGAGAAAGAAAAAAGTCTCAAGCTGGAAGTAGAGCGACTGGGCAAGAGCAGGGAAGAGATCCAGAGGGAGATCGATCGCAGCAGGGAAGAGAGCCTGCGGCGGTCTCAGGAGCCGCTTCCCACAAGCGAGGGCACAACTAGGTAGGAGTTTTTATGAGGATCTTTAAATTTCATCTGCCCCTTTTCTGTTTTTTTCTGGCCTCCTTGCCCTTGTTTGGAGCGGAGGTAGCCCAGGGGCCTCAACTCACTTTGCCTACCGGCACACAGGCCATCTCCCTTGTCGATTTCTACGTCAAAGGTGGAGCCACAATGCATTTTATCCTTGCCTGCTCCATCCTCACCCTGGCGATCATCTTGGAGCGGGCCATCAACCTACGTAAGGGGAAAATCATCTCCGCTGCGTTCATTGAGGAGATCAAGAGGCACTGGTACAGGCGGGAGATCGAGAGAGCCATCCAGTCCTGTAGAGAATACAACCTTTCTCTCTCCCGTGTGCTGCGCGCCGGGCTGCTCCGTTTCAACCACGGGATTGATGCTGTTGAGAGGGCGATTGAAGGGGCGGGGCAGCATGAGGCGGCAATATTGCGGCGTAACCTTATGCTCTTAGGATTTCTCGCCAATATTGCGCCGATGCTGGGCCTCTTCGGCACGGTGCTTGGCTTGACCCGTTCCTTTGACGTGATTGCCAGTTATGGCATGGCAGGAAATCCCGGGGCCGTTGCTGGGGGAGTGGCAGAGGCTTTAATTACTACCGTTTTTGGTCTGATGGTCGGGATTCCCACACTGGCGGCCTACTATTTTTTTAAGCGCAAGGTGGAGGTGAGGGTTCTCGAGATGGAAGAGGTCTCCTTCGCCCTGATCGAGGACCTGGCCTATGAAGGCTATGGAACTCAAGCCTCTCCTGCTCCCTCTCAGCTCAAGGAGCAAGAGTCGGTCTCTCGCCTTAGGGGAAAAGTCCGGGAGCCATAGCCGAGGAGGATCAAAATGCAGTTTTTAAAAGAGGCCGATGAAGAAGTTGGGATCAGTCTCACCTCCCTTATTGATGTTATTTTTCTCTTGCTCGTTTTCTTCATGGTGACGACCACCCTAATCGACCCTTCTAGGAAACTTGACATTCAACTCCCCGAGGCCAAGGCCGCATCCGCCGATGCCAAATCTATCCCGGTCACCATAGAGATGGGAGAAAGCGGAGAGATCTCCCTCAACGGCAAAAGGGTAGATCTCAGTACGCTGGAGTCTCGTCTAAGGGCAATCGGCAAGGTGGGAAAGAGAAGCGCTATCATTAGGGCCGACAGACGTCTGGATTACGGTCGCGTGGTAAGAGTTCTGGGGATCTGCCGGGCGAGCGGTTTCCATGATATCGGGATCGCCGTGAAGTAGCTTGTTTGCTAGCCTTTAGGAAGCGGAGGCGAAAGGTCATGGGGAGGCGCAACCTCAGGAGGCTCTTCTTGCTCCGATAGATGCTCTAGTCCCACCGCACTCACATCCCGCCGCACGAGTCGACCACCTTCGTAATAAGACCAGAGATCCACGGCCCCATCGCTGTTGAGATCCCTTTCTTCCTTTAAGATGACCTCCTCTGTATTGTTTGTGTCGTACGTGATCCAGAGGTCTATTTTCCCGTCCCGATCGATATCCTTTTCCACCCTGGCGAGGCGACCATCTTGATACATAGCACGAAAGCTCGGCCGTCCATCTCCATTTTCATCTCGCTCTTCCCTGGCGATTTTGTCGTCCTTGTAATAGTAGACGGTATCTGGCCTCCCGTTACGCTGAGTGTCCACCTCGCGGCGTACCAGCTTGCCTTCGTGGAAGGCGCTCCAGGTGTCGACCATTCCATCCCCGTTGGTGTCCTCTTCCTGGCGGATAATCTCACCCGGCTTACGAGGATTATAGTATATCCAAAGGTCCGGGGCCCCATCTTGATTGATGTCCCTGATCTTAACGTTCTTGAAGGGGCTGCTTGGTGGGGCGGGAGAGATCTTTTTTTTATCTAAAGAAGCCAGAGTGCTGAGGTCTTCTTTCTTATTATCGATCTTTGTCTCGTTTTTCGTCTCCTTGATCGCCCCTTGGACTGGTTGGAGTTTCTCCCCCTCTTTTTGGTCCGAGAGATCTCCACCTTTTTCCAGTTGGGCCTCCAACTCCCTTTGGCGCTCTATCTCCTGTTCGATCTGGGCCTCCAGTTCCTTGTCTTTTTCCTGTTCCGACTGAATCTGGGCATTGAGCTCAGCGTAATAAGAGTCGGCGGTGGTAAGCCCGAAGATCAGCCCGAGGATTAAGCCCCCTCCGGCTCCGAAAGGCCCAGCAATGGAGCCTCCCATGGCTACTCCCTCCATTGCTTTATCCCAGACATATTGGCTACGTCGTGACCCGCTGACCTGAGGTTGTGGTTGTGCCCCTGGCTGAGGCAGGGTGGCAGGTTGAGAGGGCGCGGCCGTAGTTGGATACGTAGGTGGTTGGGGAGGCGAGCCTGGGGGGT
>JAPUHZ010000464.1 GCA_027297485.1 Deltaproteobacteria bacterium | reverse complement strand
TGACGGGAAGCCTTCAGCTAGGGCCTTTACCAGGCCTTCATAGGTTGGTTCCTTGGTGACGAGTGTTCCATTCATCGGGGCCTGTGGTTCAGGCCCAAGTTCCAGCAGTGCCTTTGTTTTCTCCTGCCGGGTGTTATGATCCTTACTCGAAAGGATTTCATCGTGACTTTTTTTCCAAGCTGCATGATCGGCCTCGTATTCCTGAATGGACCCTTCGTATTCGGCCCTTAGATCCCTCTGCCGTTTCTCGTGTGGGGCGAGCGCGGCGTTATCGGTTGCCGTTTTACGCTCCCCACTTTCTGCTACGGAGAGGAAATACTCTGATAGCGGAATATTCCGCCCATCGATATTGATGTTTGCATGTGCCTGGACTGCCAAAGATGCCCCCGCCAGCAGGCTTTGGGCGCAAATTGCCTTCGGTGATTGGATAATCTCGTGCATCTCCTGAGCTGCCGGGGCTAATATGTCCCCCAGAGCGTCCACGGGATATGGTTCAGAGGGCGGTAAAACTCTGCGTAAAAGCTCCGGGGGGTTGCTACTCCTGCTACTATTGCTACTTTTCCTCCCTTCGCCGTTCGATTTGCCATAGTGCTGCCCGTTCCCCGCAAGTGCTTTCTCGATGATCACTTGGCCATAGGTTCGCCCATCCCCATAATGTTTTTTGTCCCACTTATCACGGTAGAGTTTTGAGGCACGGCAAAGACGGTCCAACTGCGCCTCCTCTTGCGTGTAGAAAACTAGAAAACTACAAAGAGCTAAGTCCGCCTCGGAGTGTGAGGGGTATGCGCTTATATCACCCTCATAGAGCGCCTTTATTTTATGTCCGTTTTTGGCACCGAATGCCTTTCGTAAAAGTACATCGTCTTCAAGGCTGAGGTGATGCCCATTCTGGCGGTTGGAATTAGAATGCTCGGTTTTAGGCTCTCCGAAAACTCGGGCGTATAACGCGTCAATAGCTTCCTGACGGGGTTCGATTGTCCTCGGCATAGTTTTCACTTCTCCATCACCCCTCTTCTGTGTAGGTTAAGTGGTGCCCCGTCACTGTTAGATAATGCCCAGTGTCGTACATCTCGATGTTGCCTTTCTTCCGGCCTCCCGCAGGTAGCGATGCTTTCACCAGGATTCTGATCCCGGTCCCGGACGGCGACACCTCGGTATAGCCGTTTACCTCTTCGATGATCTGAATAGCCCACGGAGCTATCGTTTCGCCGTCACGGCAGTGATCTAGGTCGATGCCAACGATCCCAAGTTCTTTAGTGAGAACGATCCCGATTCCATCAACCCCGCCTTCGTTGTATCGCTTGAGGGCTTCGGGGAAGCTTCCCCAGGTTGCCGGATCTGTTGAACTAGCGAGCGTCTGGCCGTCTAGTTGGTAGGGCGGCTTTGTCCACTTCTCATCCTTAAGTTTGTATCGCCACACAACCCAGGCTCTAATCTGTTTGGGTTCAGCGGGAATAGCGTCCGGTAGCACACGCAATGCCTTCGGGCGCGGCATTTGGGTATCACCTTGTAAAATCATATCGTCGCTGCCTTCACCACGGCATCCTTCAGGCGTATATTCTTGAGAAAGTTCTCCGACAAACACCACTCAGGTAGGAAGGGTCATTGGCGGCTACTTCAATGACCGTTTTCCCGCGGTGTTTTCCGAAGTGAAACCGGAGGCCCTCGTGCGGGATGAACTTGATAAACTTCCCGCAAGCAGCGCAGGATGCCTTGATGTGATGGCCGCCGTTAGCAAGCGGGATCCGCTGCGTGCGGATTTTCTCGCTGTTGCAATGGGGGCAAGAGACAATCGTGCTGCTCATGTTTCGATCTCTTTAGATTGCCTGTTTGTTTTAGGGTGCTTAATCATCCGGGCTATGTCACGGATCTCGTCAATATCTATCCTGAGACATTTGCCAAAAATGTAATAAGGCCATTCGCCACTTTTGATTTTACGTCTTATGGTTGCCGGATGAAGTTTAAAAACTTTACCTGCCTGGGGTATGCTGCCAAAATCCATGTAAAACTCCTTAACTGTTAGGTGGGACCTAAAACCTCTCTTCATGCTCAGTATCTTTTTACAGTAAATGTTCTAGTTAGTCAATAGTTACACAGAACATAAAATAAATTGAGCTACTATTGCACTAAAGTAAACTATCTGCTATACCTCCTATTAGGCGTAACATAAATAATTGGAGGGATTTATGGCAAAGGTTAAACTCAGTGCCAAACAGAGAGCTGTTATAGAAACTCACAAGCCCATACCGACGTTAAAAGATGTACAGAAGATGCTCGAACGTAATCCAACATTTTATAGAGAGTTGGAGCTTGCTCGTAAAAGAGTTGGGCTTGAGTCGGTGGATCGGGTACGTTGGCTTTTGGATTTTGTCAGTAAAGATATTAAGGATCTCAGTCAAGGCCAAGCGACAGATATTAAATGGGAGATATTGGGATTTAGTACGCCATTGAAATTTGAAACCCCCCCAAAAGAATATGGGTCATCATGGTTTTGGATACGTAACTTACAATACCTCGATCAGCTTGAGGCATCCGGTAAGGAGATTAATAGAGACGATAACCTTGGCTGGCTGTCCATCGAAGCTGTACACTCTCAATTGAAAAAAGAATTAGATGGTTTTTTTGATTATAAGGATGAATGGACTTCAGGTTGGATGATTATAAGGCCCAAGGTGAAGGAGAGCATGGGCTTTGATATACGGTCTGGAACAACCTCACATTTCGTTTACGCATTAGATCAATACACTGTAGACTATATAAATTTAATAAATGTTTGGGCATTTGATCTTGTACACGCTGCGGGCGAACAGTTGGGGGTATGCAAAAATACAAGATGCCAACGTCGCTTTATTGCAATCAGGAAAGGAAGGGCGAAGTTTTGCAGTGCTAGATGTTCAGCTTATGTGAGGATTACGAATGCCCGTAAAGCAAGAAAGACCTCTGATTGACGGCCTAATTCCGTAGCGGGGAAATACCCCTCTTGATGAACTGCTGTGGGTGTAATAGGGTTGTCCTGCTGGTTCCATAGGGGAGGGGGCATCTTCTCGGTATAGGGCGGGAGTGTCGTAGGCACGGATCATGGGATGCTCCTTAAAACAGGCTTATTCTACCCCTCAGTTAGCCCGGATCCAAGCAAAAACCCGGGTTGACGGGCCAGTTGCGAAAGGGAAAATACCACGAGGGGGAGAGAATAATCACCGAACTTTATTAAAGAAAACTGTTTATTTTCCGATAACTTAAGAAACTAGAGGGGGGTGCCCCTTGACTGCGGGAATTAGCAGACATAGCTTAGAAGGTGAAATGTTAGAAAAAGAGTTCAAATACTACAAAGATAATCAGGAAAAACTGGTTAAAAAGTATAAGGAAAAGTTTCTTACCATTGTTGGCGAAGAAGTTGTTGGAGTATACGGTTCTGAGCTTGACGCTTATACCGAAATGAAGAAGAAGTATGAGGTTGGTACTTTTTTGATCCAACATTGCCTACCTGGAAAAGACAGCTACACGCAAACATTTCATTCCAGAGTGTCCTTTCCATAATCCTTTAGGTTCCCTACACTGTGGCTCAAGGTCAACCCAAGGTTGGTGCTTTTACAACGAGAGCATCGAGACGGGTAAACGTACTCGTCAATGAAATCGGGATCAGCGAAGCCCATCCCCTGACGACGCAGGTGCCTCAACCTAAAATTCAGAAATGCCGATGCATTTGGGACACTGGTGCAACTAATACGGTAATAGATAAACGCATAATTGATAATCTAAATCTAAAACCGTCCGGTAGAAGACAGGTTAACACGGTTGGTCCCAGTGGGGCACCCAATACGTATGAGGTAAACACCTATCTAGTCAACATTTACCTGCCCGACAATGTAGTTATTACAGGTGTGTCTGTTTCTGAAGGTGGGCTTAGCAACACTGAGGTATTGATCGGAATGGATATAATTGGGATGGGCGATTTTGGAATCACGAATTATGACAACAAGACGACATGGAGTTTCAGAATTCCCTCTATCGGGGAAATTGATTTTATCAAAGGCGTCAAAGACCACAATTGGAAATTTGGGCTATTGTCTGAAGAGGAAAAACGAAGAGAACGGAACAGAAGAAAGCGCGAGAAAAAGGGTCGCTGGTAGAGGGGAAGGATCTCTTTGACGAGCTGCTCAAAAGTTAGGAACAGTTTTAATTTCCATAAATCACCCATCTGACCCCTTGTAATCCCTTGCCCCAAACATCATAGAAATGAGACGGCGGAAAGATCCACGAGTCCCCCATTCATCGTGACTAAAAGCGCGGTAAAGGAAAGTTGCTACATTGTCCAAAGCCCGTGTTTGGATCTTCATCTGGTCGGCCTGTCGTTTTATCAGGGCCTCCTGCTGATGAATTAACAGATGCAGACGGTTGATCTCGTCTTGTGGGTTTTCTAATTCAGGTGAGGGCTTGACGTTCGGGCGGGGTTCAGGGTCATCGTCGAAATGGGGATGGATCTCCCATGATTTGATAGACGGCTGCCCTTCTGAGAGGGGAATAATCTGGGAAACGTTGGGGGCGGAGTCAGACAGTCCGGTGTGTGGCATATCTACCTCCTGAGCTGAGAGGTTGGATCTCTCGGCCTTTTTCTTTTGCCCTTTAACTGTCGGTCAAGGTAAGTCCTCAACTGAGGAAGGGTACTATGAAATCTCCCGCCTCGTGTCAAGGGCGGAGTTCCCACGGATACAAATTGATATCAGTCGGGGGAAGGCCCCGACCTAATGAAGGGTTCTATATAAAGTTATTTCTGTTGTCAACAACTTTATTTGCTTTTCTTTCTCGGTCTACCTGTACGCTTGCGGGAGGTTTTATACCGTTCCAGGGATGCGCGGGGGATAAGCCTGATATGGTCAATCTTGTGGACCTTTATCCTCTTCCTGGTAATGGCTAATGAGACAGCCTGCCGGGTAGTTCCAAGAATCTTTGCAGCCTGGGGA
>JAPUHZ010000463.1 GCA_027297485.1 Deltaproteobacteria bacterium | reverse complement strand
GCACATTAACGATAGGGATTCCAAAGGGGAGAAGCGGCAGCTCTTCCCCCGTAGATCTTCCCTTGGGCCAACCACAGGGTTTCAAACCCCGTGGTCGATATCATTTGATCAGCAGGTGTTTCTATGGCGGGTAGTCGTACTCAGTTTCGCTCTCTGCTTCAGCGGAAGCAGATCCTTCTTGCCCCTGGTGCCTTTGATGGGTTGAGCGCCAAGCTGATCGAAAGGGCCGGTTTCCCGCTCGTTTATGCAACCGGGGGTGGCATCGCAAGGAGCATGGGCCTCCCAGACTTGGGCCTGCTATCCTTTACTGAAGTTCTTCAAAGGGTAAAAGAGATTGTCCGTTCGACCTCGCTCCCGGTGATCGCCGATGCCGACACGGGCTACGGAAATGCCCTTAACGTGATTCGAACGGTTAGAGAGTTTGAGGATGCTGGGGTAGCGGCATTGCACATCGAGGATCAGATCTTTCCGAAGCGGTGCGGCCATTATGAGGGTCAGTCGCTGATCTCGGCCCAAGAGATGAAGGGGAAAATTGAGGCCGCGGTCCATGCCCGGCAGGACCGGGATATGGTCATTATTGCCCGGACCGATGCGTGCTCGGCATTTGGCCTGGACGAGGCTGTTTCGCGGGCCGGTAACTTCGTGGAAGCGGGGGCCGATGCAATTTTTATTGAAGCCCCACGCTCGCTGCAAGAAATAAAGGCCATTGCTCGCCAAATCAGAGCCCCTCTGATCTTTAACATGACGGAGGGTGGTAAAAGTCCCGTGGTTTCAATGGCGAAACTCGAAGAGCTGGGATTCAAAATTGTCCTTCTTCCCTCGGACCTCCAGCGGGTTTTTATCGGAGCGGCAAGGAGGGTATTGGAGGCGCGGTTGAGAGGAGAGGTAGGTCTCTTAGAAGGGATGAGCAGTTTCAAGGAGCGCGATGAGATGGTTGGCTTGGACAGTTACCTGCACCTGGAGAAGCGTTATGTGCGATAAGGTTGCTATGCCAATTTTCCAGCCGAAATTCAACGATCGCAGCACTATCCACCCATCCATCACGGCGAGCGCTCCGTAACCCGGGTTCTGACCCGGTTTCTTATAACCTTGAAGAGCGGGAGGAGCAACAGGACGATCGCCATGACCGAGATCGTCCCGGCAATCGGCCGCACGAAGAATATACTGAAGGTGCCGCCCGAAATAAGCAGGGACTGCCGCATCGACGCCTCAGCCAGCGGGCCCAGCACGATGGCAAGGACTACTGGTGCCATGGGATAGTCGAGCTTGCGCATCAGATAAGCGGCGACGCCGAAGATCAGCATCAGCCAGACATCGTGCATGTCCTTCGTCGGCGCGTAGCCGCCCACCACGCAGAGGATGTAGATAATCGGTGCAAGGACGGTGAAAGGCATCTTTAACACCCAGATGAACACCGGGATGAACGCGATATTGATCAGCAGCGTAAAGAGATTGGCCGCGTAAAGGCTTGCGATCAGGCCCCAGACGAAATCCGGATGTTCGACGAACAGCATCGGTCCTGGCTCCAACCCCCAGATCACCATTCCGCCTAAAAGAATAGCGGTGGTGGGCGAGCCCGGGATGCCAAGCGTCAACATGGGCAGCATAGATCCGGTGCTGGCGGCGTTGTTGGCCGCTTCCGGCGCGACCACACCGTCCACATTGCCTTTTCCAAAAGTCTCGGGCTCCTTCGCCATGCCCTTGGCAGCCCCGTAGGCCATGAGAGAGCCGGGAGTAGCACCGGCGGCGGGCAGAATTCCAACGAAATAGCCGAGAAACGAGCCCATAATCATGGGCTTGATGCTGCCTTTTAGAGACTTAATCCCTTCGATGATACGGCGAAACGAAATCGTGGCCTGAGACAATTTCATCTCACCCTTACTGATCTCGACGGTCCAGAGGATCTCGCCGATGCCATAGATGCCGATTGCCAGCACCAGGAAGTTGATACCGTGGAAGAAGCCCGGAATATCCCAGAAGATCAACCGTGGTTGGCCGCTGATTATGTCGAGCCCTACGGCGCTCAGCACCAGCCCGATGAAAATGGAAAAAAGGGTCTTCGGGATCTCCTCTCCGCCGAGACCGATGAATGTGGCAAAGGCCAGCATCATGAGCGCGAATTCCTCGGGTGCGCCGAAGGCGAGCGCCACCTCCGCCAGCGGCGGGGCGAAGAGCGTAAACAGGATGACCGAGATGGTGCCGCCGACAAACGAGGCCACCGCCGCCGCCACCAGCGCCCTGTCCGCTAGCCCCTGCAATGCCATCGGCCGACCGTCGAAGGTGGTCGCCACTGCCGTCGAGGCCCCCGGAATGCCGAGCATAATCGAGCTGATAGCGCCACCGTACATGGCGCCGTAATAAATGGCGCCTAGGAAGATGATAGCCCCCGTTGGCGGCACGATAAAGGTCATGGGCAACAAGATCGCCACTCCGTTGACCGATCCCAGACCCGGCATGGCGCCAATGAAAAGACCGACGCTGCAGCCAAAGATGATGAGCGCCAGGTTTAGCGGTTGGAACACGATGAAAAAACCGCCGATGAGGAGGTTGAAGGTGTCCATTCTTAGTTAAGCATTAGGGTGTGACTATACCTTATGTCCAAGAACTGACACGCTCGGGACGGCGGCCGCACATGTCAGAGCAGAACATCAGAAAAAAAAGTCGTACAACGGATAGAAAAGGGGTTCGGTTAGGCCTTTCGGCAAGGTGATCCTCAAGGCGATTTCGAAGAATAAGAAAAGGACGACGGGCGTGGCGGCCGCCAGCGTCCCGGTCATGACCCACCGGTGGCTGCCCAAAAACCGCATATAGAAGATGAGAAACAGTGGGACTGCCCCGTACACGCCGATGATGTGGATCGACCCGATCATCACCGCCAGAGAACCCGCCCCGGTCAGGAACAGCCTGAACGAGCGCTTGTCCATGTAAGGTTCGGTCGATCGCGACAGTGGGCTTGTCCGCTTGATCCAGCGCACCATCACCCAGACCGAGCAGACAAGCATGCCCACGGACAGCCAGAACGGGAATGCCCCACCGCCGGGACCCTCTTCGGGAATCCAGCCGATGGGGAGTTCCGCACTTTTCCACATCAGGTAAAGGGAGAAGATCGCCATGACGCCGGCCATAATCAGTTCTGCCCAACGCATGCTGGTGATCCCCTCCCGTTCTCGCTGATGTCTGGACTGGGAAGTCCGATTACTTGATCTCCCCGATGTCCTTCAGCATCGTCCGGTGGATTTTCTTCTCCTTGGCCCAATAACTCTTTAGCGCCTCGCCTGTCAGGAATCCTCCCCTGAGACTCTTTTTCTTCATATAGCCCTGCCATTCGTCGGATGCATAGACCTGAGCGAAGACGCTCCGGTAAAACGTCTCGGCCTCCTTGCTCATCCCGGGCGCCCCGACGACGCTGCGCTGCATGAAGTAGACAAAGTCCTTTCCAAGCTCTGTAAAGGTCGGCGCCTCCTTAAACAACGGGAGCCGGTCTGGCGTGAACGCGGCGATCGGGATCGTCTTGCCGGCTGCGTAGAAACCGAGCTGCTCCGATGGATTGTTCACGGTCGAGTTGGCATGCCCGCCGGCCAGCTCCTTGGCTACCCTGCCGCCGCCCTTGAAGGGCACGTATTTCATATTGAGACCATAAGCGGAGTTGAGAAAACTCGTCAGGAGCGAGTCCTCTTGGCCCTTTCCGGTGCCTGCCATGATCCATTTGCTACCCTTCGCCTTGGCCGCTTTGACGAACTGCTTAACGGTTTTGATACCGCTGTCCTTTAGGACCCACAAGAGGAAGGTGTCCTCGGCCATCCGCCCGATTGGGGTGAACGTCGAGATGTCAATCCCAAGTTTGGGCTGGCGCAGCGGCGTCGTATAAAAGCTGTTCAGGGTGACCATGATGGTGTGGTTGTCACCCTTTTTCTGCTTCAGATGGATCAAGGCTTCGGCGCCTGACCCGCCCGGCTTGTTGATGGGAATGAACGGTTTGGATGAGAACTTGTGTTTCGCGATGACCGTTTGCATCAGACGGGACATCTTGTCCGCGCCGCCCCCTTTACCGGCCATAATGATGAAGTCGACGGGCTTCTTCGGCTCCCAGGCCAAACCACTACCCTGAAAGAGCGGGGATATCGAGAGGCCCAGAACCAATCCTAAGATAATAAGCCCCCTTTTCATGATCGATCTCTGTGAACTAACCATACCTTCACCTCCTTAATAAAAATAAAGAAATAATTTTCCCCCTCACCAATCCATCCTCCCCCAGCGAAAACAGGCAACCATCCTCCTTCTCTTATTAACCTCCTTTCAAGTCGCTTTTATCACTTTGACGAAAAGGATGTCAATGGCATTTTAAGGCAAATTGGCAGTAAACGGGTCAGCTAATTTGTCTTTAGGTCTTAGGAAGTTAATAATACTGGAAATGTGCTTTGCGCCGGTATTTGCGAAATAGGGGGATGAGGGCGAGGCCTGTTACAAAGCCTCCGATATGCGCGGCATAGGCTACCCCTCCGGCCCGTGGATCCATAGGATCCAAGGCCTGGTTGAGAAGTTGCAGCCCGATCCAGAAGATGAGCAGAACCCAGGCGGGAAGGTAGACGATGCGGATAAACCACCCAAGGATAATCAACGTCTGGACTCGGGCATGGGGGAAAAGTACGAGGTAGGCGCCGAGCACCCCTGAGACAGCGCCTGAGGCGCCAATCGTTGGAACCGTCGAAGCCGTATTAAAGTAGAGGTGGGTTCCAGCAGCCGCTAGTCCCGCGAACAGATAGAAAAGGATGAAGCGTAGATGACCCATACTGTCTTCGATGTTGTTGCCGAAGATCCATAGGTAGAGCATATTGCCAAGCAGATGCATCCAGCCGCCGTGTAAAAACATCGAGGTGAGAGGCGTATAGTATCCACTGGTCCCTGGAATGTGGGCTTGCAACACGGAAACTGGCACCATGCCCATTTGATAGATAAAGGTCTGCAACCCTCGCGGCTCAAGGGATAGTTCGTAGAGGAAGACAGCTGTATTGGCGAAGATGAAGGTAACGGTGACGACCGGCCACAGGACCGTTGGATTGTCGTCGCGGAGAGGAATCAAAACTAGGTTCCCGCGGTGGAGCCGCCCAGCAAGGAAAACAGCAGAACGAAAATAAGCGCCTGTACTACCCAGCCGATCACGCAGACTCCCACGGCGCGAAGTGTTCCGCTGTAATCAAGCGCCTGCCTCACCGCGATGACCATCGCCACGAGCATCCAGATGGAGGCGATGGAAAAGACGATCCCTGTCAGCCCCGGAATAATGCCCAACACGCGGATCAACCCCGGGGAGCTGGAAAATCCCGTGGTGCGAAGGAGTTGGCCAACATCCGCATGGGTTTGTGGCTCGGGAAGGAGCTTCGTCCCGATGATGAACGTGAGGTAGGCCCATATATACCACCCGATAAGAGCCACGATGGTCCCCAAGACGACTCCACCGAGCCCGCCGTGGAGGCCGGTGCCGATTCCAGCGGCCACACTGGAGACGACCACGACACCCATTGCCTGGCCCATTGCCCCCTTATCAGCCTCGACCTCTTCATACAGAGCCACGTCGAGCTTGGCTGCCCGAATGATGCGATCTTTTAGATCAGCCATAATGGACCTCTTGTATAGCTCTAAGAGCGTTATGTCAACAAAGCTGGGGTCAACATCTTCCTAAAGTTTTTTTAGTCTTTCTCTTCTCTTCCTTTCCGTTTTCGAGAGCCTCCTCGGGTTGCCTTTTTTCCTTTGATCCCTTAGTCCCATTAACCTTTCATCTAGTTCTACGTATATCTCTCTATCAAGATTTTTAAGTTTGGCGCTGAACTCTCCCGAATAGATCGCCACTGCACCGCTCGCCTCTGCCGCGCTACGCACCTCTCGATCCGAAGTCACCACGATACATCCACTACCCATTTCTCGCGCCAGCCTTTTGATTACGCTATCCGCCTTCTCCCCTTGCCGGGAGAATATCACCGCAATTCCTCCGGATCTTTCTTCCACCTCATGGATCCATCCTGAGCGCCAGCCGTCAAAGACCACTGTGATCGGATAGCCCTTCCTTTCCTGATATTGCTGGAGCTGTTGGATAAGCTGATTCCTCTGGCCCTCCAGGTCTCCTCTTAACCCTTTCTCACTTCCGATGAGATTATAGCCGTCTATGATAATATGAATTGCCATCTTATGGACCTTTAAGAATCTACGATAAGGCTAATAAAAGGTGTTGTCAAAACAGCAAAAAACAGGTAAAAGAGTGCAATTTTCATGTTCTGGGGGTTTAAGAACATTGACACTAAATGTTAACAAAGCTAGAAGAATCAATGAGTTGCCTCCTTACCTCTTTGCCGAGATCGACCGTAGAAAGAGAGAGGCTTTGGCCCGGGGGGTCGATCTCATCGATCTCGGGGTGGGGGATCCGGATATCCCGACCCCGTCTAAAATCGTTCAGAAGCTTATTGAGGCAGCCACCAAGCCAGTCAACCACCGCTACCCCAATAGTGCTGGTCTCCTTGAGTTTCGCCAGGCAGTAGCGGATTGGTATCAACGGCGCTTCGGCGTCAAGCTTGATCCGGAAAAAGAGGTGCTCTCTCTTATCGGCTCTAAAGAGGGCATCGCTAACATGGCGGTAGCCTTTGTTGACCCCGGAGACCTTGTCCTAGCCACAAGCCCTGCCTACCCGGTCTATCAGATTGGAACCTTGTTTAACGGCGGGAGGAACTGTTCCCTGCCCCTCACCAAGGAAAATCAATTCCTTCCCGACCTGGACGCCATTCCGGTAGAGGTAGCACAACAGGCCAAGATGCTCTGGATCAACTATCCCAATAACCCGACAGCCGCCATAGCAGGAAAGGACTTTTTTACTAAATTAGTGGAATTTGCCCACCGCCACAATATCATGATCTGCCATGACGCGGCCTACACAGAGATGGGCTTTGACGGCTATCGTCCCATGAGTTTTCTTCAGGTCGACGGGGCCAGAGAGGTTGGAATCGAGTTTCATTCGCTCTCCAAGACTTTCAACATGACCGGGTGGCGTGTCGGAATGGCTGTGGGCAATAAGGAGCTGGTGAGCGGCTTGGCACAGGTTAAGTCTAATGTGGACTCCGGTATTTTTCAGGCAGTCCAGGAGGCGGCAATCGAGGCCTTGCGTCTCGGTGATGAGATAGTAGAGCCATCAAGGAAAATCTATCAGGAAAGGCGAGATATCCTGGTAGCGGGACTTCGGGCAACGGGTTTTGAGTGTGAAAGACCAAGCGCGACCTTTTATGTCTGGGTCTCTGTCCCAAAGGGATCGACGTCGGCTCAGCTTACTGCCAAACTGCTCGATGAGGCCGGAGTCGTCACGACCCCGGGGAATGGTTTTGGGGAGGCGGGGGAAGGCTATGTTCGTTTTACTCTGTGTGTGGATAAAAAACGTCTCGAGGAGGTCACGGATAGAATCCGGCAGGTAAGATTTTAGCAGCATCCTGAAGGATTCACCCTGAAGAACTGTGCCTTATCAGGTTTACATAGGGATCGGCTCCAATCTGGGAAAGAAAAAAGAAAACTTTTTGGAGGCTCTGGCAAGAATTGCCAATATCCCTAACTCCAAGATTATCAAAGAGTCCTCGCTCTATGAGAGTGAGCCCCTAGGTGAATCTAAGCAATGGTATGTCAATGGAGTCATTGAGATAGAGACGGAGTTAAGGCCCGAGCTGCTCCTCAAGAAATTCAAAAACATCGAGCGGGCGATGGGGCGAAAGAAGGTCCGCAAGCGCTGGGGGGCGCGCATCATCGACCTGGATATTCTTCTGTTTGAAACCTTGATCTTGGAAAAGAGAAGTCTCAAGATTCCCCACCCAGAGATACCCAATCGCAAGTTTGTCCTGATTCCCCTCAGCGAGATCGCCCCCCAGGTTATTCACCCGGTGCTTGGAAAGACCATTTCCGAGCTTCTTATAAAAGTTAAGGACGATAAAAAAGTGAGTCTCATGAGATTGTAGTGCCAGCCCGGTGAATGATAGGGCTGGAAAGGCACCTATGTTGGTCCTACGGATTTTACTTATTTTTGTCTTGGGTCTTCTCTTTTTTTTTCTCCTCCAATCCTTTCTCTCTTCGCGCAAGCGGCAGCGCACCTTCCGCGCCCATGACCGCTCAACGGAAGCGGAAGAGATGGTTTTAGATCCTCAGTGTCAGAGCTATCTCCCCAAAGACAACGCCATCTTCCGCAGCGGGCATTACTTCTGTAGCGAGGAGTGCGCAAAACTCTACCTGTCTCGTTAATGCCTATGCCTACGGCAGGCCGGTGATCCCAGCACGACTCCATCTGTGTGAAATAGGTTCAGGCACGGCTTTCCGCGTGTCATCTTCGAGCGTCAGACTGGAGTTCGGCATCGGTTCAGGGAACACCGATTTGGAATATAGAGTTTACGGAATACCACGAGCGGAAAGCCGCGACGGAACGGATGAGGCGAACGAAATAATCATCAAGGCCTCGTCTAATGAGCGTTTTAGTCACCGGGGATATTGGCCGTTCGAGGAGATAACCTTGTTCTCAGGCCGGTTAAAAAGGTTCCAGATACAAGGCGCGCGGTGTATGGAAGCCGGCTCCGTCACTCACTTCCGTCTCTTTAAGGCATCAAAAACTTTCTCAGCGGTTAAAGGCAAAGACTTGATTCTCACTCCGATAGCGTCCGCTACGGCATTCGCCACAGCCGCTGCCGTCGGTACGTTAGCCACTTCTCCGATGGGAAGGCTGTTATAGGGGCCCGGCCCCTGCGGCACCGTCTCGAGTACCGCTGTCTTCAGCGGCGGAATATCGTGGATATTTGGGATCTTGTAGTCGCCAAAGTGGGTGGTCGCGACCTTTCCCTCATCAAACATAAGATGCTCCATCAGCGCATAGCCCAGTCCAAACACGATGCCGCCCTCGATCTGGCCTTGATGCATGAGCGGATTGATCACTTTCCCCGTGGTGTGCGCGGAAATCATCTGTCTGATCTTGATCTGGCCTGTTTCGAGATCCACCTGAACCTCCGCAATTTGAGCGGCAATGGATGCTTCGTGCGTTTTTTCCGACTGCTTGTAATAGCCCCTAACCTCAATCGGTGATCCTTTAACTTTAACCACCTCGGCAAAGCTCATGCGCCGCCTTGTTCGCCGGTGCGTCACAAACCCGTTAGCCAGGGCAAGCTCACCAGGATCGACCCCAAAATGTTCCGCGGCGATCTTGACGATTTCCTCTCTCGCCTTTACCCCGGCTTCGAAGGCCGCACTGCCGTACACTCTCGTAGCTCGGCTGCCGCCGACTCCTCCATCGCTCGGAACAGCACTCGAGTCCAGGTGTTCGAGCTCTAATCGATCCGTGGGGACCTGGAGCTCTTCGCCCACGACTTCGCAGATCACCGTGAAGACACCTGCTCCCTGATCAACCACAGGAGAGGCAACGGTAATTGTCCCGATTTCACCAATTTTCACAAAAACATTGCCTTCGCCGCCTCCCGGGTTCCACTCGGTAAAGGCCAGCCCGCGCCCGACGTTTTTTGGCTTAGGTTTGTGGTAACCCGACAAAGCGATCGCCTTGTCCAGCGCCTCGATGGCCTTGATATGGGTGACCGTGTCACCAATCGGCGAGATCCCGCCGTCACGAAGCAAGTTCCTTCTCCTGAACTCAGCCGGGTCCATTCCCAACTTCCGGGCTACGATATCCATCTGACTCTCGTTGGCGAAAAAACCCTGGGGTTCTCCCGGGGCCCTCATGTGACCGCACGGAACCTTGTTTGTGTAGACCATCTTTTCTTCAACGAGGCAGTTAGCGATATTATATGGCCCGGCGCAGCTCCGTGCGCCCCTTATATATCCCGCCGGTTTCATAGAACCGTAGGCGCCACTGTCGAAGATAAATTCCATTTGGTGCGCAAGAATGGTGCCGTCTTTTTTAACGCCTGTCTTTACTTTGATAATCGACGCGTGCTTGGGATTTCCGGCGACCAGTTCTTCGTCATAGTCCATGATCATTTTAACCGGATGGCCGCTCTTCAATGAGAGAAAGTAGCAAACGGGAACATCCATGAAGCCCCCTTTGCCGCCAAAATCCCCACCGATGTGGACCGGATGAAACACGAGCTTTTCCTTGGGAATCCCAAAGGCGTTGGATAACTGCTGGCGGACAGCAAAAGGGGTCTTGCTGCAAGCCCAGATCTCAGCTCCCCCAGAGGGATCGGCCTTAGCCACGCAGGCATGAGGCTCGAGGTAGCATTGATGGACGACTTGAGTCTCAAATGTGTTCTCGACGATCACATCCGCCTGCTGAAAGCCCACCTGCGGTTCTCCTTTCCCCCAGGAAAAGTAAGCAAAAACATTGCTTACAGCCTCCAGGGGAGCGGGCAGTCCCTTATACGATAGGAGGTCGGGGTGGAGCACATGCGCCGTGGGTTTTAAGGCCTCCAGAGGATCGAGGACAGGTTCCATCTCTTGATACTCGACCTCAATCAAGTCCACTGCTCGCTCAGCGGCCTCTTCGCTCTCGGCCGCGACCGCCGCAACTTTCTCGCCGATAAATCGGACCACGCCGTCGGCCAGGAGCGGCATGTCATAGATCCGCCTTCCAATCCTCATTCCCGTGACGTCTTGACCCGTGATTACAGCCTTAACACCGGGAACTTGCAGGGCTTTACTCGTGTCGATGTGCTGGATGCGGCCGTAGGAAAACGGGCTTCTGAGAACCTTACCCCACAGCATTCCTGGCAATGCCACATCCGCAGTATAGATCGCTCCTCCCGTAACTTTTTCCATTCCCTCGACTCTCGGTGTTGGTCTTCCGACAACTTGCGTCATCTCCTTACTCCCCCAAATGGCTCAACGGCCTCGCTGAGATCCAAAAACTTTATGCCTTTCTGCCTCTCCGCTCCTATCGGTGCGGCACACCCTCGGGTCACCTAATTCCCATATCTAAACCGGAAGGCGATGTGATTTCCAGCCTCCGTTGAGTTTTTCTTCAATACCAAATTTCCCTTACTCCCGTTGCCAATCGTCACGCGGGTGGCAGTCCCTACCTATTATAATGATATCTGAGGGAATCCAACTGCTCTAAAATGGTAGAGAACTCGAAGCCCGCCCCATAGGTTGTTCACTCAGTCTCTGGCTCGCGATCCACGGACACGTTAGGACTCCCCAACGGTTGACAAAAGTTCCTTGTTCTTTCATTTTCCACTATGTGATGGTTGAAGTGCCGATCTGCCAATAAGGCGCGTCAACCACAATGGAAGCTTTGTTGAATGCAATCCTGGAACGGCGACAGGAAGTAATTGACGCCCATCAGGGTAACGGTGTATAGGCTGAGGAGAGCAACCTGCCAGCGACAACGTTGATCATCGAATACCCTGCGGCATACTGTGGGCACATAACCGACGGGGGTTCCAAAGAGAGAAGCTGTAGCTCTTCCCCTGGGTCGACCATGGGGATTCAAACCCCGTGGTCGATATAATTAAATGAGAACGGAAAGGATATCGGCGCCGATTGGAACTAGGTCTTAGAAAAGGAGGACTATCATGGCAAAGCTGCGTCATATTGCGATTTCGACACATCAGCCGGAGAAGCTCGCGCATTTTTACAAAACCGTTTTTGACCTTCAGGAGCTTTACCGGACAAAACGAGGTTCCATACATTTGTCTGATGGTGAGGTCAACTTGGCATTACTAAACGCCAATAACCCGAAAGAGGCGGGGCATCCGGTGGGGCTCTACCACTTCGGTTTCCAAGTCGATGATATTGAAACAGTATCGAAGCGAATTCGGGAGCTTCATCCCGAGGGTGCACCTAAGCAACGTGAAGCCACCTATGCCGAGAGTCGCGCCACGGACCCTGATGGAAACCTTTTTGACCTATCGACTTGGGGCTACGGCGTTAAACCGAGGCCAAGGAGGGCAGGAGAACAGAAAACGTAAAAATTAACCGCGGATCTATCGGACCTTCACTGCGGTAAGGAGCCGACAAGGAGTCGCTCCCTAATCGGGCATGGATATTTATGAAAACAAAGATATTCCTATTTCTCTTGATCGTATGCCTCAGCATCTCACCTGAGTCCGCGTTGGTCCATGCTGAAACAGCAGAGGAAACGCTTAAAATGATCTCAACCCTTTCTCCTTCAAAGAGAAAGGCTGCATTGGAGAAAGGAGCGAAAGAAGAAGGGCAACTCAACTTCTATACGTCAATCAGCACGTCAGATCATGCCCAGATCATGACGGCCTTTCGGAAGACGTATCCTTTCATCAAAACTAACTTGTACCGTTCTACACCTGCACGATTGTATACCCGGCTTGATCTTGAACAAAGGGCAGGCCGGCATGCTGTTGATGTGGTGGGGACCGCTCCGGTGCAGATCTGGCAGATAAAAGAGAGTAAATATTCCATTCCCTATCTTTCTCCTCAGGTGAAGGCCTTTCCCGCCGGGTCGTACGATTCGCGCGGCTACTGGGCATCGTACGACGTGACTCCCATTATCCTCGCTTTTAATCCTACTTTAGCTAACCCCCAGCAGGTTCCGACAACGTACCAAGGTCTCCTGGACCCTCGCTGGAAGGGTGAGATGAGTATGGATACCGATGCCTATGATTGGTTCGCCGTCATGCTCGACTCTATGGGGAAAGATAAGGGACTAGCCTACATGAGAGCACTGGCCAAGCAGGATCTTAAATTTCCAGGTTCTAGTAGTCGACTGAGGGTACAACTCATGATGGCCGGTGAATCGGCCATCGCCATCGCAGTCCGCGGCCGACGGGTCACCGAGTTCAAAGAAAAAGGAGGACCCATTGACCTCCGCATCCTAGAGCCCTATCCCGCTGTGCCTGGTATGGTAACGTTGATCCGGCGGGCGCCTCATCCGCATGTGGCCGTCCTCTTCATTGATTGGATCTTGTCTGCGGAGGGTCAGTCCGTTATGAGTCGAGTCCCACGCATAGGTATTCGGAAGGGTGTCCAGCAAGTCCCCCGGCATCGAGAACTCTTTAAGAAGAAGTTCTTCTTCGTAAGCCCATCGTTCCTTGGTCCTAACTTAAACGAGATTATAGAGTTGTACAATCGGACGTTTGAGATTCATGGAGCGAGGTAACCTCTCAATACGAAGGGAGCCATTCATTATTAGGAAACCCCGCGGCTTGCCGCAGGCACATAGCCGATGGGGTTTCCATAGAGCTCTTCACTTTGGTCGCCCACGGAGTTTCAAACCCCGTGGGCGATATCACTTGAGTAGAAAGTCGTGGTCCACGTCAGGCCGCCGAAAGGCTACTTTCGACTCTAAGCAGGAGGCCAACTCGTATGCCCTGGAACTAGCCCGCATTTCTCACCAGCCCACGGCTGCGTGCATCTACCCGAATCTAGGCGTTGCGCGCTCGGACAAAGGGCTCGACGTACTGTACAGTACGCCTGCGCGCTTTGTCTCTCGTGCGCCTTGTATCTCCGGGCATCTGCGCGCCCTCGCTTCGCGCTCCGGTGAGAAATGCGGGCTAGTGAAGCTATGGATCGGGGAAGAATCTGGGGCGGAAACGGCCGCCCATAGAACCGGGATGCCTGGAAAGTCGAGCCATGATCCAGATGAGGAGAATATTTATAAGAGAGACAAGAAAAGGGCGATCAGTAGTTTACCGGCTGTGGCCCGGGGATAATCCCTGCAATGTCCGGATCTTCACCCTCAGGCCGTGGCCCGTTTTTCTCCTTTTCTTCCTTACGCTCCATGCGGCGGGCTGCTTTCTCCATCTTCTTCTTTTGCCGCGCCAACTCCTTCTGGCGCTTCATGAAGGTTTCATTTCCCATATTAAATACACTATCACTTGCCTCACCTAATGGAAACCCTCAGGGTTGTAGGGGAGAAATGAGGTTGCATCTTGACTCTTGAATTTCCTTTCAGCGTTTACCTCCGTCACCGATGAGTCTTACGCGGCGGAACATGGTGCCTGGCCTTGATGTCTTGACTATCTCTGCAATTGGAGAATATTTGAAATCTCGAAAAGCCTGGGGTGGATTTCATATGACGCCAAAATGTTATTGTTATTCTCAATCCGCTTCGCATAAAATTGTCTTTCGATGAAAGTTCTAGAGGGAACCAAGTGGTATGTGATCCATCGGGTTTGGGGTTAGGTCTTGGACATGGTATTTGGTGATCCGTTGCCTGAAAGAAATTTCCTTGGACAGCCCTCTTTGGCATTTGTCGAAAAGTGTTGTGGATAGAGGCGATATCCTGGGCTCAACGCTCGGTTGGTGCCCCCCTAAGGGCGTGGTTTGAGAAACTAAAACTTGAGGAGGATGAGCATTGAAGATTTCTCGTTTTGCTGTCGTCGCAGTTGCTATCTGGTCGATGGTGCTTTTAAGCTCTCCAGCGCGAAGCGTGGAGTTTCCGTATCCCAAAGTCGGCTACTCGGCCGACGTGAGAATGGATATGGGGAAGGGCCCGTACGGCAAGCCGATGATCATGACAGGCAAGCTCTATTTCTCAGCCGACAAGGAGCGGCGTGAAATGGTTGGATTCGGAAACAAGAGCATTATTATCCGGCGCCGGGACAAAGGTGTAACCTGGCAGTTGATGCCGAGGGAGAAGGTGTACATGGAGAGCCATGGTGGCCCCGAGCATCAGGATCCCGAGCGTATGATGCGAGAAGGGAGGGTCAAGTTCACCAAGCTCGGCTCAGAAAGAGTCAATGGAATGCCGACGACCAAATATAGGATTGAGATTGTCCACGAGGACGGT
Organism: Deltaproteobacteria bacterium; assembly: GCA_027297485.1. Next base: position 2,155 of record JAPUHZ010000463.1, on the reverse strand, counting down.
AGCCGATTCAACGGTCACCATTGGATAACCAAAAAAAACATCCCCGTCCGTATGAAGGGCGCTTCAAAGGGGCGGCGATTCCAGATCGACTACACAAACATCCAGATCGGCAAACAGGACCCCACGATTTTCGAGATTCCAGCGGGATACCGTCGTATGGCGATGCCTCAGATGCCTGGTTGGCCTCCAACGGGTATGGGGTCGAGCGGGGCTAGGCCCGAAGGTTCGGCCTCCGGCGGAATGTCGAAGGAGCAAGTCGAGCAGATGCGAAAGCAGATGGAGGAGATGATGCAGAGGATGAAAAAGCGATGAAAGGTTCGATGCGGACAGAGACGGAAATAAGTGACGAAGCCGGCTTCATACACTGCGAGCCTTGGGACTATCTTAACTTGGACCTTTTTGACCGGCCTGAGAACAGGATTTTTGAACAGCCTGTCGCACTATGACATTCACCTCGCCTCAATCTCCGTCGCCCATCTTCTTCTCTTATAATCCTGCCTCATCTTCACCTTCCGGAGACCCCAGGGTTGGAAGGGGATGGGTAGAGTAGAGGATAGACTCAACCGCATTTAGCTTAATCCTTTGCCATATTCATTGTCTCCAGCATCGTACACCCGTTCAGGGTATTCCATCATGGGCAGAGACCACTAGGCGTATCGATGCTCTCTCGAGTACTCCCGTTGTAGGTCGGGTTGACGTAATACCACGTTATCGGATAATCTCCGCCCAAAACGAGGGATGTCGGCCCAGTTTGCCTTTCCAGCAGCCCCTTTGGCCCTTGAAGGCGGGCTACCGTGGCTGTTTTGGAACTTTTGGATTATTGTTGGCCATGCCTTAAAAGAAGGTTTTTGCTATGGGTTGGTTACTAGGTGCCGGAATTGGTTTGATGTTCGGGGGGCCTTTGGGGGCCGTCGTGGGAGGGGCGTTGCAACATGTCCTGGCGAAAGGGACGCGAGCGGCGTCCACTGGCCATGTTACTACCCCCAGAAAGGAGCAACTCTTTATTAGCTGCCTTGTGGCGATCTTGACCAAGATCTGCATGGCGGATGGCTCTATTTCGGAAGCCGAGCGAAAAACGATTCACAATTTCTTTTCAAAGGGTCTTCATTACAAGGGAATGGAACTACGATTTATTGATGCTATGATTGCAGAGACACAACGCCTGGATCCCGACCTTTACCAGATCTGTAAGGCCTTTGATCAGTTCGCCAATAAGCAACAGCGATTGCTCTTGCTGGACCTGGTTTATCAAGTTGTCGTGACAGACCATGTTGTGACAAGAGGGGAGGATGAGGCAATCCAGCAGATTGTCGCTGCCTTGGGGATTGGAAAAGAAGAGCATGAGCATGTAAAATCACGTTACGCACCCGCGAAAAAGAGCGATCATTACCACACCCTTGGCCTAAAGCCGACGGCGGATGTTCGTGAAATTAAAAGGGTCTACCGTCAGCTTGCCTCCCAATACCATCCAGATAAAGTATCCCATCTCGGCCCCGAGCTCATTGCGTTTTCTGAGAAGAAATTTAAAAGCATCAACGATGCTTATGCGACCATTCGAAAGGAACGGACTTTCTGAAGTAAACGTAGAGCAACAACAGCGTCATGGAGCGTATGCCCTCTACCTTAAAAATCGCCTCTACTATGTCGGCTTGGCCTCCAATCTTTGCTCTGGGTTAGCCCACCATCTTAAGTAATGTTGCTCGTCCCCTCCTAAAAGTCCTTGTCAGAGCGCCTCCGGTCGCATAAAATTGCAAAAAATCGGTGGACAAAAGATCTTCGGCGACAAGCGAAATGGAGGAGTAAAAAATGGGAAGTGTCGATGAGCTTAAAAAAACACTCAACCGAATGGTCAATGAACATTATAACACGCCAGAAATCATACATTTCAACTCTTTTCCCATGACCGTTGAGAGGGGCAAGATACTCATGATTCATCGGGTTCCTTTTACCATCAACCGGCGGAGTTGCTGGGCTGCGGTACAGAGTAGTAGTCCGGTAGATGTTAAGCGGCTCATCTGGGAGCATGAAAAGGATGAGCTGATCGTCGATCCGCGGTTCGGCGGCGATCACCAATCGGCTGAGGTCGGCAAGGCCATCAAGCTGACCGGTTGGACGACCGAGGAGATTTATCAAGCAGAGCTCATCCCAGGATGTA
>JAPUHZ010000462.1 GCA_027297485.1 Deltaproteobacteria bacterium | reverse complement strand
ATGCGCACGAGGGGTCAAGCCGGTTCCTTATTGACCGGTCAGGCCGGGCTTAGCCCTAATAAGGAGGGCGTCGTGAAGCCCAAAGCGAAAAAGAACAAACCTGATCCCGACTTCCTTGACCTGTTCATCCACCGAATGAATATGAAGGAGTCCCAGGGTATCGATCATCCCCGGACTAAAGTCACAGGCGAAATGGTAACAGCCGACAGTCAATTTGATACGACGCCCAGCAGGAGCTTTCCAGAAAGAGGCGAGTGGGAAATACAAAAGGAGCAGTGGAGAGAGTTGCAGGAGGGCCTTCCAAAGGAGGTAATAAAGGATTGGGACTACGAGCAGAAGATAGATCGGCACATTGACTTGGAGCTTTTCAGGGCGCTGGAGAAGGTCTATGTGCCAAAGAAGGAGGCTCCGCCTTTGCGAGAACTTTCCAACCTCTTTCGAGCAAAGGAACCCGAACTAAGGCGCTCCGTTGATGCTCAGAAAAGGATGATCTCACTGGCTGAGAAAGCTTGGAGAGAGGCCCTGGCCGATCTTGATCTAGTAAAGGCGTCCCACTCTGATCCCGTAGAACCAACTGTCGAGAATGGTTTTCGGAAAGGCAAAAATTGGCTCCTTGTTTTCGGATCTAAAGAAGTTACTCCGCGCCCCAGATCCTGCCAGACATTAGAGGATATTCAATACCTCTTGCGGAACCCTGATGCTCTATTTCATCCGCTTCAATTACCTGCCGGTGACGTACAAACTCTGATAGCGACCAATGCGCAAATCCGTGAGTTGCTGTTGGAAGGCAGCGCAAGCGTTTCTGATCTTAGGGGCAAGGACCAATACTCTGTTGACAACGCTGCGAACATTTATAAGAAGTTCCAAGAATTTCAGAATGAACTAAAGCAAGAGCTCACCGTCGCAAGCTTGGAGCGGCGTGAGGAACTGGAGTTTAAACTTAAAGAAACAAAAGAACTTGCGAACAAATTGGAGGAGGAGCAATCACAAAAAGCGAAACTCGCTAGGAACGCTAATAAAAGAATCGACTATCTGATAGAAAAAAAGATCAGACCTTACCATCAAAATCTAGCTCGTTATCTCCGTAAAACGATCAAGCGAGAGAAGAACTGCCTGATCTACAAGACCGATCCCGGCCAACCCGTCGTCTGGGAGTTCTGATCTCCACTACTGCCACCCCAAGGGCCGATACCTGCCTTTTTTCAATTTAATTGCTCTTTGTGCCTGAGGCACACGGTTTTTGTGCCCCTATATATAGTGAGGAGTAGATTTTCACTTCCTCAAAAAGGAGGCGTAACGATGAGCAAGCCCACGATTAAAAGATTAGAGCGCATTGAACAAGGAATGCTGACACTGCTTCAGCTTAACCATCTGTTTTCTGAGCGCGCAGATGAGCTTGAGAAAGAACTCAAACAGTTGAAGTCTCAGCAACAGAGAAAAGATCTGGTAGGGGCGAGCGCGGCTTAAAAGAGAGAGGGGGACTCCTTAGCCCCCCAACAACCTAATCTCTAAACCGCTCCCATCGCTCATCACAACGGAGGAGGTACTGTGAACAAGAATATCACACCGGCCACTAGAACGAAATCCCCCGCTTGTCGGCAAGTACAGATCAAGGCTTTCAATGTCAACGGCCGTGACTGGAAAGACTCGTACCTGTCCTGGCTGCGCGAAATGCGAAATTTGAAATTTGGGCTGACGGAAATTCACACGCTGTATATTCAATCAGGCTACCGTTCAAACCGCTACCGCGCCGAGATTTTCATCATCCCAGTTGTTGGACAGCCATGGCTGGGTCCATGGGGCGGCCACAACATCTTCATTTCGTGCGACTCACCTCCAGTAACCACTATCTACCGTCACGCCTGGAGGTGGGAGGGAAAAACTCCACATTTTGAGAGCCATGTTCAACCGCTGATCGACAAGCTGGTTGCCGGATTTGAGGGGAGGCAATCATGGGCCGACTAAAGGATATGATCCTTCCCGAAGATTTAACCTCAGACCCCGACCCTTCCACGTTGGAGAAAACCGCCACTGACCTTGTCGCCGCCGGGTTCAGTGTCATTCCCATCCGAAGTGACCAAAGCAAAGCCCCTTCTATTCCCTGGAAAACTTACCAAAATCGCCGGGCGACACCGCCCGAGCTTCACCATTGGTACGGCGGCGGACAACTGCTGGGTATTGCGGTTGTAGGCGGCAAGGTCTCTGGTGGATTGGAGATCATCGACTTTGATGAGCCGGAATTGTTCGAGCCTTGGCAGGATCTTATCGAAGAAGCCAATGCCGATCTCCTGGATAACCTACCGATCGTGCTCACCCCATCGGGCGGCTATCACCTTTTCTACCGATGCCGGGAAATCGAAGGCAATCAGAAGTTGGCTCAGAGAAAAGGTGAGACGCACCCCGAAGTTATGATCGAAACGCGGGGCGAAGGCGGCTACGTTTTGATCCCTGGATGCCCTCCTGAATGCCACGCCGAAGGGGGGGAATACATCTTAATCAATGGTAGCCTGAACCAGATCCCTGTTATCTCGAAAAGAGACCGCTCAACACTGCTGGATAGCGCCCGCTCATTCGATGCCTCTATAAATGATGTCCTCCATACTAAACCCTCTGCAATGACCTGGGCCGAGATCCTGGAGCCGTATGGATGGCGCAAGGGGACTCCCCGCCCCGACAAAGTTACAAGTTGGACTCGCCCAGGCAAAAACCAGGGAGGGTCGGCTACCTCAAATTTCGGCGGGACTGATGAGTTCCACTGCTTCTCTACCAACGGATCCCCATTTGAAAGTGAGCGTTTCTATTCAAAAAACGAGGCTTATACTTTGTTGAACCCCACTGAAAATACACCCTCTAAGGGCTGGCCCGATCTTGAGCCCTTACCTACTCTATTGCCTACGGCTCCTGACCTGGACCCTGATTTATTACCTCAATCGCTTAAGCCCTGGCTCTTAGATGAATCCCACCGAATGCAGGCCCCACTTTCTATGTTCGTCATACCCGCACTCATAGCGCTCTCATCGGTGGTGGGTCGATCTATAGCTATCTTCCCGAAGGAATTTGACGATTGGCAAGTGATCCCGACCCTGTGGGGGGCTGTTGTGGCCCGTAGTGGAACGATGAAGTCACCGGCCCAGCAGCGAGCGATGAGACCTTTAGAGGTTTTAGTGAGTGAGGCCGAGAAAGAACACAAGGAAGCTATGCTTGATGCTTTGGCTGAAGACGAGATTTTCAAGGCAAAGATAAAATCGGTGAATGATGAAATCAAATCTGCTGTCGGGGGGGGATTGAGTTGCCGCGAGTTGAAAACGAAACTCGCCACTCTCATAAAGCAGCGGGTGGAGAGTATGCCCACCAAACCCCGCTATAAGACTTCAGACCCGACAACTGAAAAACTAGCCGAGATAATGGCTGAAAACGAGAACGGGGTTTTGTTGATCCGTGACGAATTGAGCGGATGGCTGCGAAACCTGGAAAAAGACAACCGCCAGGGGGACAGAGAATTTTACCTGGAATCGTGGGCCGGGGACTCGTCTTTTACCGTTGATAGGATCGGTCGAGGAACAATTGAAGTTGCGGCTTTGTGCCTATCGCTCTGCGGCGGTATTCAACCGGCGAAATTGGCACGTTATGTAACCGAGTCGGTCGAGGAGGGCTGGGGGGATGATGGCCTGCTCCAACGCCTTCAACTCAGCGTCTACCCTGAGATACCGGGCAAATGGGAACTCGTAGACCAACAACCGGACATGAAGGCGTACAATCAGGCGCTCGAAGTCTTCCGTCGCCTTGATGGACTCAAGAAAGTAAAGCCGGTCCGTCTGCTTGGCGGCGTCCCTGGACTACACTTTGATCCCGATGCTCAGGAGTTTTTCAATTACTGGTTATGGAGCCTCGAACAACGTCTCCGCTCCGATGAGATAACCTGTGAAGCCGTCCGCTCCCATCTATCCAAGTACAGATCCTTGATGCCGACGCTGGCGGTGCTGCTCCACTTGGCTGATGCCCCTGGCAAGTCTCCAGTTACTTTGGAAGCCGCCGAGAAAGCCGCTGCTTTATGTGACTACTTTGAGGCTCACGCTAAAAAAATCTACGCCCCAGCGATCAATCCAGGGCTCCAAGCTGCCCACTTTCTAGCGGGGAAAATCAAGGCAGGGAAGATAGCTGATGGAGGGCCTGTTCGAGAAATCTACCGCCGCCAATGGCACGGATTGACTACGGGTGCGTCTGTGAGATCCGGCCTAAACGTATTGGAGGAATTTAATTGGATTCGGTGTGAGGATGTCGACCCTGCCACGGGCCGCCCCAGCGAGATTGTGAGACTGAATCCTGCTCTAAAAAAATCATAATGCTTAAAATGCGAACTGACAAAACTGACAAAACTATATTCACTTGCTCTGCTGACAAGCAAAAAGAGGTCAAAAGGGGGTTTTGTCAGTTTTGTCAGTTCGATATTCAGGGAAATATAAAAAAATAGATGATTCTGAAAGACACCATCCAATCCATACAGCGCGATGAGGACGATGCAATCTCAACGCTGTGTTCAATCCTCTCCCGGGTTGGTGTTTCTGGGAAAACTTCTTGCCTAATACGGGTCACTTCCATTATGAAGAAGTGGAC
>JAPUHZ010000461.1 GCA_027297485.1 Deltaproteobacteria bacterium | reverse complement strand
TCCACATATCGGGGGACCTTAAAATGAGCTAGCCGTTCAGCACACCAATAAACGACTTCCTCGGGATTCATCTGTTCTCCCGGACGAACAACCACAAACACCTTCACCTCTTCTTCTGCAAGCTCCGACGGCACACCGATGACGGCACAGTCCAGAACTCTGGGCTCTTTCTTTAAGACTTCTTCCACCTCCAGAGAGGATACGTTTTCACCTCGCCTTCGGATAACGTCCTTCTTTCGGTCCACAAAGTAAAGGTACCCCTCCTCATCCAGCCTGCCGAGATCACCGGTATGAAACCATCCCCCCCTGAGCGCCGCTCTGGTCTCCTCTTCGCTCCCCCAGTATCCTGGCGTCACCGCCGGGTTGCGCAGGACGATCTCTCCAACCTCCCCTGCCGGCAGAAGTGAACCCGTATCGTCTAAAACGCACACCTCGTTTTTAAATCTGCTATCCGGGTGCTGGCGCGGCAGCCCCGAGCTTCGCGGCCTGCGGTCCTGGTCAAAGCGCTCGATGCTCCCGTAGCAGCATTCCGTCAATCCATAGCCGATAAGCACCTTTGTACCGAATCGCCTCTCGAACTCGTTTAGAAACTCCGGCGCGAAGGCAGGAGAACCATAGCAGACACGCAACCGGCTGGAAGGTTTGGGGTCGTCCTTCGGTTGTTTCATGAGGACCGGCAACATCATTCCGATAAAGTTCACCACCGTCGCGCCGGACTCCCTGACCTGGTCCCAGAATTTGGATGCACTGAAGCGTTCCTCCAAAATGAGACTGGCCCCCACCGCCAAAGATCCCATGGTGGAGTAATACTGAGCGTTCGCATGGCAAAGAGGGAGACAGGTAAAAAAACGATCTTCAGCGCCGGCTTCGACCCAGGTGGCATACCCCTGTCCGGCGGCCACGTACATTTCATGCGTTACCATAACCCCTTTAGGTTTTCCCGTAGTCCCTGATGTAAACATCAGCATGGATATATCTTGAGGAGTAACCTCCTCGGGTTCCGCTAGCGGCGGACTTTTCCGAAGCTCTTGGGAAAAGTCGCGAAACTTAGGAGAGCTTTGTCCTATCTCGCTTGCTACCATCAACTTTTCAATGGCAAGGGAATAACTGCAAATTTTTTGGGCCACCTCTACCAAAGTGTGATGGGTCAGCAAAACCCGTGCTTCGCAACTGTTGAGGAGGAGGGCACCCTCCTCTTCCTTATAGGCCGGGTTAATTGGGACACCAATGGCGCCAAGGTGTGACAGACCCATCCAGGCGTAAAGGAATTCCGGGCAATTGGGAAGGAATAGACAAACCCGATCTCCCTTCTGAACACCCAGATCCCGGAACAGGGTCGCTGTGCGAAGGCTATTCTCCCGAAAATTCTGGAAGCTAACCTCTCGACCACGAAAATAGAGATAGGTCTTGCCCGGTCGTACCGAAGTCGCCTTCTCCAGGAACTCCCCTATAGTCATGGACCACTGGGGGCTCTCTGAGTTTTGAGGTTGAACGATTAATTCACTCATTTCCCTTCACTCGAGACCGAGATCCGCAGTCTATTCAATGTAAACCCCGCCTCTTGAGGCGGGCACAACGCCGATGGGGTTTCCAATGGGGAGAAGCGGCAGCTCTCCACTTTGGTCGAACGCGGGGATTCAAACCCCGCGTTCGATATAACTTGACCAGTCCACATAATTTATAAATCCAGACGATTGACTGCAGATGTAGTCATGCCGATATAACGGGCCACCATAGAGTTGACCACTTAATTATTTCGAGGTGTCGGATGCCCTCGAGGGGGGGGAGACCAGGATGGCAACGTTCTCGCTCTTCTCGATATAGCGGACAAAGGTATATTTGTTTTCCGCTGAATCTATAGGTGCAGGCGGGACCTTTTCCGTCCCCACCTCTATCCTGGCGTGTACGAAATAGAGCTCCGAACTCTCGAGCGCCTGCAAGAACCCCTTTTTAAAGTCTTTCACGTTCTCCGCTGAAATCACATGATTGATACCGGCGCCCTTGGCTATGGTAGCCAGATTGGCCAATCCGGCCGTCGCGGTGGGCGTGCCGCGCGAGGATTCGTAACATTGGTTGTCAAATACAATGTAAATGAGATTTTTGGGGTTTTGATTGGCCATGGTCGCCAGACTCCCCAGATTGAGGAGCAGGGAGCCGTCTCCGTCAAAGGCCACAACCTTTCGGTGCGGCAGGGCTAAGGCCAAGCCGAGTCCGACCGATGAAGTCAGGCCCAAATTCTGCAGGTGATAGTTGCCCGCATGGGGCCGCAGGGCATGCCACTCGTGCCGTACCCCTCCGAGGTTCGTAACAACAAGCTCGTCCTTGAAATACGGGGCGATCGCCTTGAGACATTCGTACCGTTTCATCTTCCTACCTTAGGGCCTCCCGGTTGAGAACAAGGGCCGTGGGCCTGCGGGAAGAGCGAGCTAGGGTATGGGCGTCGAGAATGGCCGGCCTGATTTCTTCAAACCGCCCTACCTTTTCATACATGATCTGGAGTGACTGAAGCACTGGTTCCACCAGCATCCCGATCGTCCCGTGCGACGGATTGACTTCACCGAAGCCTCCGCTGTGGCCGATCAGCATCAGCAGGGGAATACCGGGATGGAGACAAACCGTTGCCAGCGCATTTGCGGAAAGGAGAAACCCAGCATTCATCATCACCATGGCCGGTTTCTTCCCCCCCAGATAGGCCCCGGCACATATACCAATACCCTCCTCCTCGCGGGTTACCGGGACATGGTGAACCCCTTCCTCCTTTTCCAGTGCCACGACCAATTCGTGTAAATTCGCCTCGGTCAGTGTGGCCACGAAATTCACCCCTGCCTCTCTCAACGAGTTCAGGATTTCCCTTGCGACTTTTTCCTGCATGATCCACCCACTGTCAAAGCATCAAATTAGTCCCATCCCATAGCATAAGATCCGATCCCAAGTCGAGGTCCGAAGGTAAGTAAGAGGGGACATAGGTGATTAGGTGCATATCGATAATTGAATTGTCTAAAGATAATCCTTAACCCCGGGTAGTTCTTCAGCGCCGGCCCTACGATTTGCTGCCGATGTAGTCATGCCGATATAAAGGGCCACCTTCGCGCCAAAGCATACCATCTTTTTTACAGCTATCTAACAGAATAAAGTACGAGCCCGGAGAACATCGATATTTCTTTATCCGGGGTATTCTGCTTTCAAGTGTTTTGACCTTCAACGCGCTGTATTGTCTCGGCCAAGAACCTTGCTTAGATTTTGAAGTAATATAAGATGGATCAATAATAGGAGACACCACCATGAAAAATTGTTTCAACTTGATCAAGCAGCCCCTTTCTTTTTTGATCGGAATCCTCTTATTAGGAGGTGCGTCCCAACTGGGAGCTCAAGAATCGTTAAATTTCACCCCAACGGCCTCGACCAACACCGCACGAGCGATGTTTTCCATGTACTGATACTGGACAGGCGAAGCCACGCTGGGTAGGTTACCCGGAATCAAAAAGACTCAAATCGGACATCTAGGGAGGAATGAAATTGTAGAAGTGGAGTACGATCCTACGCAAATTAGTATCAAAGATATGTCAGAGGTATTAAAACGGCAGTCCTCATTTTACTCTGTCATCACGCAAAACCGATCCGAGTATAACCAAGCCAACACTCATCTAAACGAATCGGACATCATCCTAAATTCCTCGACCCCGCATTTCATAGAATCGAAGCATTCATTGCGTTCAAGACATCCTGAGTTTTTAGAGCTGGGGCTAACCGAACAACAGATGATAAAGCTCAACAGTTGGAGTTATTTTGGTGGCCCTATGCCGGATGTCTTGACGAAAGTTCAAAAAGAAAAGCTGGAGCAACTCCAACAGGAAAAACCGTCTATCTTTAAAGAATTTTGGAACAAGATTCGCAACTGAGCTTTTCTATTTCACTCTGATTTGACCTTAATCTCCACTCCGGTCCTCTTCTGATCGAAATATATTTGTCCGATCAATTCCGATTCACGTGATATAATGCAGTGCGCCCGGGGTATCCAGTCTTGGTTGCCTTGGCATATCAGGCTTTTTTATTATTTGTAATTTATCTCAATAAAGTTATGCACCTACTCGCCCACGTCCCCTCTTTTCTTTCTTACTTGAACTTAGCCGTCGCCGTCATTGCAACGTTGCCGTTCGAATCCAGCGACCATAGCGTAGCCTCCCGACCGTCGGCAGACGGTGTCCCGGCGATGGTAAACTTCCCCGTATCGTAAGTCTGGCGCACCGTCTGAAATCCAAAATAGCTGAGCTGGTGGTTTGGCACCTCGCTGCGGCACATCTCGATGAACAACTGGCAGATGAGCGAAGTCTGCACCACCAGGCCCGGGAGTTTTTCGACCTTTGTGACGTAGGCGCGATCATAATGGATTCGGTGGCTGTTGAACCGGATCGCGGAGAAACGAAAGAGCAAAGCCGCCTTGGGTTCCACGACCCGCTTCCATTTGGCCTCAGCCGGGACCGTGAGCGAAGCCTTTGGCGCCACCGCCGCTCTCGCTTCACTCAAAACAACCATATTGCGCTCCTCGACAACGGCGAGACCGCGGCTGCTGGAGATGCTGCTTTTTTCAATGACGGTCACCATGGCGCCGCTCGGCCCGTCGTCAATTTGAACGTCGGCGATCTCGGTGACTTTCTTAATTTCGTCGCCGACCCGGAGCGGCTCGTGAAACGTCATGCGGTTTCCGCCGATCCGCCGACGCGGTAGAGGAATGCCGGGCATGAGACTACCGCCGGACGCCTGCCCATCCTCGCGCATCTGCGCCGGCCGGTGCGATGGAGGAAAAAAGCCGCCGTGCCAGCCGGGAGGAACCAGCTCGCCCTTTTCCAATGGCGCCTTTTCTAATCCCAGAGTGGCGGCATATTTCAACATCACCGAAGCGGTAACGACGTCGGTGGCCGTTTCGCTTTTGCCGATATAGCTTTTAAAGCTCTCCAATGACTCAGCCATGGCAGTAACCTCCATTTATCTTGTCTATTGTGGAGCCTAGTCCCGCACGAATTGGTGTGTCAAGCCGAAATCGTCACCTGCGAGTCTAGATAGCCAGGTAACATGTCTATAGAGCTGCATCCCCTTATCGTGATTTGCAATGTCCGAGGTGACCTGACATTCGTAATAGGTGACTCAGAAAGGACTGTGAACAGTTGTCGATGCAAGTAGAAGGGTCTGATCGTTGGGTCTATCTGGCGATTGCCACGCTGTCCCAAGTTTCGTTGGCTATGATTCACTTGGGTATTCCTGCGGTTATTCCACTGATTCAAATAGAACTCCGCCTGAGCCTTACGGAGGTGGGAGTTCTCGTCTCACTCGTCAATATCGGTGTAGTAGCTACCACCGTCTGGGCCGGTAAGGCAGCGGACCGCTTCGGGGAGCGTCTGATTATCGCGTACGGCACAATAGCGGGCGGGTTAATGATCATGATGGTCTATTTCACTACGAGTTTTTTCTCACTCGTTCCGGTTCTGCTTCTTTTAGGTGTGCCATTTGGCTCGGCGACTCCCGCAGGGAGTAAGGCCGTTGCCGGTTGGTTCGAGCAGCGCGAACGTGGCACGGCGATGAGCATCAGACAAACAGGGGTCCCCGTGGGGGGTGCCATCGCGGCACTGGTACTGCCGTCCCTTGCACTGGCTTATGGCTGGCGCTTTGCTCTGTCTTTCGTTGGAGTCATTGCTATTGGAGTGGGAATTGCTGTCCTCAGACTGTATAAGGAGCCTGCAGCACAACCGGTCCATCGAGCCGCAACGCCCATCGGCGGAATCTTGGATATCATCCGGCGTAAAAATATTTGGGCAGTAACTCTGTATGCATCGATTCTTGCCGGATGTCAGTGGTGCTACTTGGGCTATATTGAGCTCTATTTGACAGACGATATCAATTTTCCCCTTGTGCTTGCTGCCGCCCTGCTGGCCGGGGGGCAAATTCTTGGGGCGGCCGGCAGAATCATTTCAGGACTCATCAGCGATCGATTTTTTCTCGGACGGCGGAAGCCCGTTTTGGTCACGCTGGGTTTTCTTGCGATCGTTCTTGCATTGGTCACAATATTTCTTACACCAGGTACGCCTAGGTGGACCGTCGCCGTGATCGTAGCGTGTTTTGGGTTCGCTACAATGAGCTGGCAGGGTCTTTACCTTACGTTGATTACGGAGATCGTGGGTGCACGGATGGCCGCACAGGCGATCGGACTAACCAACACCGTCGTATTTTTCGGCATCGTGTGTCTGCCACCGCTGTTCGGAAAGATTGCGGACTATACCGGCTCGTATCAAATGGCCTGGGGCTGGCTCGCCTTGGTCATCGTGGTGCCCCTGTTCTTTTTCCTAAGAGTCGAAGAGTCCGGGGATTCGGAGAGTCTGAAAGTCTGAGGAATCAAATTATATCGACCACAGGGTTTGAAACCCCACGGTCGACCAAAGTGAGGTCTTCTTTACGGGGGGGAATTTAGAATCAGTCAATGACCTCTTTTTCACAACATAGTTTGAATGACAAATATCATCCCTGACACCCGTCCCATTCCTCTAAGACTTGGCGGCTAACGCGGTGCGGTACTGGGTGGCAACCCCCAACATCAAGATGATGAGAAGGCCGCCCATGACGTAGAAGCTTGCTTCGATTCCGATCACTTCGGCGAGGGCGCCCATGAGCACGGGTGTTACAAGGACCGCAAGCCGGTTCGCCGTGGTTCTTAGTCCCACACCCTTCCCCTGGGCTTGGCCTACCGATTGGGCGAGCAACGAGATCAAAAGCGGCTGGCTTGCCCCCATAAATCCACCCCGTAAGCCCGAGGCGACCAGGAGGAGGAGAAAGGTACCGAGGAGGGGTGTAATTGTGATCATCAGGATGGCGCATGAGATGCTCAACACGAGCACCCGGTAGGATGTAAAGGTCCGGGCGAGCCACCCTGCAGAGAGGGAGCCAACCCCGCCGAGAATCGAAGAGGCGGCGATCAGGGTCCCGATAACCGTGCCTGACATGCCGATCGATTCCAGGTAAACAACGTAGAACGAGGTCTGGATACCGTTGCTCGCGTGGCGAAGGATTGTTACGGCGACGATAAAGGCTATGGCGGGAATGGTCATTAACCGGAACGCCGCAACATAGTCGCTCACCCGGGGTAGTACGTCACGAAAGGTAATCCGAGAAACATTATCGGGCCGGTCCACATCGCCATTGCGTACGGGGAATGGAAGCAATATGCATGCGACCAGGAGTCCAATTGCCCACAGACCCAGAAATCCGAACCCTCCCCAAGGCCCGAACAGGTCCCACGCGGCACCCACGGCGGGCGGTCCGGCAAGCGTGCTGAAGCGATTAAAAAAAGTGACCCGACCCGCATAGACAGGGTCCCCTTTCATTAGCACGCCGACATGGGCTTGGGTCCCGATCCATCCGATCGCCATCGCGATCCCCGTAAGCATCTGAAGGATGATCACCGCGGCAAAAAACGGAAAGACCGGGAAAAGGAATGGCACGATCGCTCCGACCACGGCAAACGCTATCATCACCCGCCTAATGCCCAGCCGGTCCATGAGCGCTCCACCGTGGATGGAGAGCAGGACCGGAAGGAAATGGCGACTTCCGAGCGCTATTCCGACCATGAGGGGCGAGGGATCGATCATCAAAACCCACAGCGGCACGATCACCGTGGCCAAATGCGTAGCGCCGTTGGAAAAAATCCCGGCGGCATAGACCGGCAGCTGGTCGCGCAACGGGATTCTCACCCTCTCCGAGGATTTTGCTGGTGTTTCGGTTTGCACTGGTCGCTTCTCCCGTGTGCAGTCTAGAGACTATTCTCGACGCGGGTCCAACGGGTACCGTATCGGTATGCGAAGGGCTCGCCCGGTGTCAAGGGCTGGCTCCAAATAATAGGAATTTGCTTTTGCGGGTTGAGGTAGAGTAGAGGGCAGGCTCAGCTTCTGTTAGGCCGATCCTTGACTGTATCCCCCGTTTCCAGCTTCGTGCCCGTTTAGGATCTTCCATAGAAAGAAGTCCTGTTCCCCCTCACCAAACCGGGCTTGATAGTGGTAACGTATATGTTACTATAGACAACGTCGGCACGGAAGATTAATGAGTACCTAGAAGAGACCGGAACCTCGCCCTTTGGAAAATGGTTTTTGCGGCTCGATGGATCAAATATAAGCAGAGGATCAGAAAGAAATAAGTCAAAAGGGGTGCGTATTATGCCTATTACACGTGAGTTCCGACAAACAGTGCTTACCCGCGCGCAAACCGACCGCCAATTCAGGCAAGCGATGCTTACCGAGGCCATCAACGAGCTTCTAGGTGGCGACCTGGCTGCCGGCAAGGCCATGTTGCGCGATTACATTAATGCGACCATCACGTTTGATCGTCTTGCTAAAGCACTGAAGAGGCCAAGCAAGAGCTTACAGCGCATGCTCGGACCGCGTGGCAATCCCACGGCGGAAAGCATTTTCAGCATTATCAAGGTGCTACAAGGCACTGAACAGGTTCAGTTGCAGGTCAGGGCAACCAAGAAAGCGGCTTAGAAATTCATCTCCAATCTCTCATCAACGACATCCTTGCCAACAACTGTATGGTCGAGTCTATGGATTCTTGTTTTCCTACACCTCGCGCTGCCAGATCGATCACTACGGTAATCCAGACTGGGTTCCCGAGCCGGCCTGCTTACCTGACCTTGACGTGAGAATGAAAAGGGCGAAAGAAATAAGTTTCGCAATAGGAGGAGCTGGAAAAACGTTATAAAATCAGCAAAAAGTAGACCCCTCAGCCTCACCAGGACTGTTCCGCTACTGCTATTGTTTGGTGCCTAAAAAGGTCCTTAAGTTATTAGATCTTCTGACGATATTATAATAACTGAGGGTTGACCCCCCTCCTGGGGGGATCTAAGCATGCACATCCATTCTGATTTTAACACCGCTGCCAATTCGTTTGCCTTCCACCTGAACAGGCACGTTACTCATCCCCTCACTCATCAAGGAAAAGCTCCTTCCACAAACGGATCGAAGGATTCGAGGGAACCACAGAAAAGCCTGTCGAAAAGTTCAGTTATCACGCCCGGCGAGCTGCCGAAATCATCCGATAGAGTCAAAGGGGAACAACGAAACACCAAATCGAAGAAAGCTACCTCTTTTGATTCCCTCCAGTTGACACCACAAGAACGAAAGGTGGTTCAACAGCTTAGGAATCAGGATCGCGAGGTAAGGGCGCACGAACAGGCTCACCTTGCTGCGGCAGGAGCATATGCAAGGGGAGGGGCTTCTTTTCAATACCAGACGGGTCCGGATGGCCGTCGGTACGCCGTAGGGGGTGAGGTCTCGATTGACACATCACCGATCCGGAACGACCCAGAGGCAACGGTCCGAAAAGCGCGAGTGATTCAGCGGGCTGCCAATGCGCCTGCGAAGCCGTCGTCACAAGACCGGCGTGTCGCCAGCCAAGCCGCCGCGATGGAGGCCGCGGCACGTCAGGAAGCCGCCAAGGAACGATCAGAGGAAACCAAGGACAAGCCAAAAACTTCCGAAATCGACAAAAATATCGAAGCTCAACCCGAAGAGGATAGGACCGATCGATCTTCCACCTCTGGAAAAGCGACTGATCAAGGCCGTCAAGCTGAGCCAAAACATTCTGTATCCTACGTACCTAACGCAACTATTCATGAGAGTGGCGCAAATATTGCCGATATCGGCAACCTTCTAGATGTCCTCGCGTAAGGCCTTTACGGGCCGCCTGTCCGGAGGGTCTTGGATCTTCGCATTTCTTCCGAGGCATTACTCAGTATAAAAATTCCATTCAGGGAATGGGCATTTGGTCCCCTCATCACATTTGCTCAATTGCGCAAATGTGCACTTACGTGGGGGAGTCGAGTCTATGGATTCTTGTTTCGCTACACCCCACGCCTTCAGATCGAACTCTACGGCAACCGACGGGGCACGTAGGCGGCGGGACAATGAGTCTACCTAGTCATCTTACCCTAACCTTTGCTAACCAGCGATTTTTTCCCTGATTTCCTCAGCGCAGTTGACTTTTCCTATGTCGCATCTATTGTGTAAAGGAGGAACAGGAGGCTCAGTACGAATGTTTGGATTGCGGCTATTTTTCAGGCTCTTTATATTCACCTTTTTTCTTCTCCAGGCGTATCCGGCCGAGGCCGCAAAAAGGGAGACCCGGACCTTTGTCCTCAAGAACGGCCTGGAGGTACTGCTCATACACGATCCGGAGGTCCACCGCAGTGCCGCAGCCCTGTCGGTCGGGGTCGGGAGTCTCTATGACCCCGACGAGAAATTGGGATTGGCCCATTATCTGGAACACATGCTTTTTTTGGGAACGAAAAAGTATCCGAAAGTGGGATCCTATAAAAAATACCTGGAAGAGAACTCCGGCGGCAGCAACGCCTACACTGGTGATGTGGTCACAAACTACTTTTTCCAGGTTTCTCATGGAGCTTTTGAAGGGGCCACCGACCGATTCAGCGGGTTTTTCAAAGAGCCTCTTTTTGACAAGCATTACGCCGAGCGGGAAGTCAATGCTGTTAGCAGCGAACATGACAAGAACAAGCTTCGCGACGGATGGCGCGCGAGCCGCGTCATCGATCAGATTTCTGAAGAGGGCCATCCGATAAAAAAGTTTGGCACGGGGAACAAGGAGACTCTTGCCGGGGATAACCGGCCAGCTTTGCTGGAGTTCCATCATAGATACTACGCGGCCTCCAAGATGAAGCTGGTCATGCTATCAAAATTCTCACTCAGAGAGCAGGAGGAGATCGCCGAGAAGTACTTTGGAGATATTCCCGACCGTCGGGTGACTATGCCACCGATCAGTCCTGATTACCGCAAACCCCTGAAGGATCGATATCGGCTCCTGAAGGTCAAGACGATCAAGGATAGACGCATCTTGACTCTAACCTTTCCTACGATCAGGTTGCATGACCATCTGGAGAGTAAGCCCGAGGCGATTGTGGGGTCAGTTATTGGATATGAGGGTCGGGGTTCCCTACTTTCTAAATTGAAGGAAGAGGGCCTTGCGCTGGGATTATCCGCCGGAGGTGGATACGGTCACCCGAATCTTTCCTCTTTCGACATTAAAATTGCCTTGACCAAGAAAGGTGAGAAAGAATACGAAAGGGTCCTCGAAATCGTTTTTGCCTACATACAGATGCTCAAACAGACTGGAATCCGTGAGTATACCTTCCAAGAAGCTCAGACCATGGCCCAGATCGACTTCGATTGGAAAAGTCCCGAGGAGGGAGCGAGATATGTGGCATCCAGATCGGGCCTCATGCAAAACTACAAGCTGGAAGACGTTGAAACGCTTCCCTACCTCTTCCGGAGGTTCGATCCCGAAGCGTACAAGGCGGTCCTCGATACGCTGAATTCGGGCAATATGCTCGCGGTCTTGCAGGCCCGGTCCGTCGAAACAGACCGAAGAGAGAAATTCTATGGAGCAGAATACTCTATCACTGAGGTGGGGGGCGCCGCCTTTGAAAAACTGCGCACCCCTCACCAGGTGGCGAGTCTCCAATACCCCGAGGGGAATGAGTTCATTCCTAAGCATCTTTCGCTGCTTAAAGAAGGGCCTCAGCTGGTCCGGGACGACGATATCGCCAAGGTCTGGTTTCAGTTCGATCATAGATTCAAGCAACCCAAGGTAGATATGAGGCTCAGAATTGAGACTCCGCGTGTTTACGATACGGTAAGAAACCTGGCTCGGTCCAGGCTCTATGTCGCTGCCGTCCAGGAGGGACTGAATGAACTCGTTTATCCCATTCAACTCGCAGGTCTCTCCTATTCTCTGAGTGTTGAAAAGAAGGGGGTCGTTCTTCAGCTGGGAGGGTACTCCGAACGGCTCACAGAACTGCTGCGGCTAGTGGCGAAAAACCTGACCAAGATCGAAATAGACGAACAGAAGTTCAACGATCTTAAGCGGGCCCGAATCCGTAGCTTAGAGAATAGGAAGCTGTCCCAAGCCTACCGCAGGGCCGTCTATTACAATCGACTGCTTTGGCTTGTGAAACAATACAACGAAGATGAACTGCTTGAGGAGCTCAAGTCGGTTACTTTCGAAGAGGTGAAGGAACATGCCAAAGGACTGTACGACAGATCCTTCATGACCGGCACGGTCTATGGCAACTGGACAAGGGAAAAGGTTCGGGAGAGCCTGGAGATCCTGCTTGGCGAGATCAAGAGTAAGCCCTTGCCCGAAGACGAGCGTTTCCAGCAGGTGGTCGAGGTCCTGGAACCCGGTGAAAAGGCCTTGATGTCCGCCAAAGTCGCAACTAACAATAACGCCTTGTATTACACCTTACAGATCGGCAAGATGGATTTTTCCACCCACGCTAAGGCATCGATGGTGGCGTCCATCGTTGAGACCGATTTTTATAAGCAAATGCGGACCAATCAGCAATTGGGCTACATCGTCTGGAGTTTTAACGACAGGGTTGAAGACAGGTTGTTCTTCAAAATGATTATCCAATCAGCGAGTTACGGTCCCTTTGAACTTAAAAAACGGGTGGAGGCGTGGCTGAAGCAGTCCCGTGAATTATTCGATCAGCTCACCGATGATGAATTCGAGCGTTACCGCAAAGCTCTGATTGTCTCTCTTAAAAAGGAGGGAGACAATATCGCGGAGGTTAACGAAGATCTCTATCGTTTTGCCACTAGGGAAAAGGGTAATTTCAGATTCAAAAAGCAGGTGATCGAAGCCGTCAAGAAGCTCAGGAAAGAGGAGGTTATCGCCGCCGCTACTAAAATACTTCTGGAGCCCAAAACCCCTCGGATCGTTGTCCTCATCCGCTCCCGAACCAACAATAAACCTGTCCCGAAAACGGTCCTTACAGCAGTGGATCAATTTAAAAACAGAAAAGCCAAGTCTCCGCGTTAGTAAGGATAAGGGCTATCCTTCCGGCGCCATCCCTTTCTTCTTGAGTTCGTCGATAGCTTTGGGCGTTTTTTCGAGGGCGCCGACGCCCATGCCTTTGAGCACGTGGGGCGTCTTGGTGAACTGGACGTCGCCATAGGGCACCACCTCGATCCGGTTCCCCCACGGGTCGCGGAAATTGAGCCGCCGGTCGAGCGTCTCGACGCCGAGGTCTTTTAGCGCCCGGCGGACAGCCTCCTGGTCGTCGACGACAAAACCAAAATGGCGCTTGACATCCGGCTCATGGGTGTTGCCGAGGGCCAATTGGATGAACTGGTCGCCGAGATCGATAAAGACGTTGCGTTCCTCCTTCCCTCGAAGCGTGAAATCAAAGATGGCACCGTAAAATTCAAGCGCCGCATCCAAGTCCCCCACCTCCAGAACCACGTGATTAATCCCCAACGCTCGGGCTTTTTTTCCACTGTTGTCGCTCATCGGCCTCCCTCCTTTCGTTGAACTGATCAACTAATAGTAAGTTTACCTTTCCTCGGTTGAAGGAGCCTTCAGGCCGAGGGAAATGGGGCTGATTATTCCTACCGTTTGGGCCTGCACCAAGCTTCACGTTCGGTTCCCTCGTCCTTCAGTCTCCTTCCCCTCGGAATAGCCTCAATGTAACAAATTCAAATACGTTTGTATTAGTTCGTTTTGTTTGCCGGCTAATTTGGTATGCCATGGAGTCCGCGGCGGCGCAACCTCCCGCGGATATGGGCGCGAATACGGAGTTGCATATTGAGAGGCTGTTGAGAACCCCTGTTTTCAGGGATGTCCAGCGGGTCAGGCTGTGTTGATTTTATTTATCTGTCAGTCGTAACAGGCAGGGCTAACGTAAGACAATAATCGCAATTACCCCGGCTACTACGGAGATAGTTCCCATGACCGACCGAGTGTTAATCTTTTCGAGGTCCCGCAGGACAATGAAACTCATCACCAGGGTCCAAAGAGGAGAAGTAGCCACGATAGGGGCAACCACGACTACTTGTCCGACGCTCACGGCGATAAGAGACAAGAGTGCCCCCAGGGTCTCGAATCCACCGGCCAAGATAAAGGGGAGAATGGCCTTGCGGTCCCAAACGAGTCGTTCTCTGCCGATGCCCAGAAGCAGATTCATCCCAAGACAGGCCGAAGAAACAAACGCCAACAGCGCAGCGAAGAAAAGAGGTTCATTGGAAATATTTAGAGCGTAACGCCTCACTGGAAAGGCTATACCCGCAAGAAACGCTGCACCTAAAGGATAAAGTATATGCCACCACCGATAGCTGGAACTCATTCCCTCCGGTCGCCAGGAGATAAGAATAGTCCCGGCGACAACCGAGAGCGTCCCCAAAAGGACGGCAATGCCTGCCTCCTCCTGGAGAATAGCGATCGCTATGATTACACTCCATAGGGGATAGATGCTGCGTAAGGTCTGACTGCGGGACGCCCCGACTTTAGATATGCCGATATAGCTGAATAAACTTGTTATAGTCTGTACGATTCCCAACCCAACGAACAAGAAGAGTGCCAGGGATGCGACTGGAGGGGCACCCCCGGTCAGATAGACAGCAGTCCAAAGCGTAACCGTCCTTACGACCAACGCCGTGCAGGTTACAGTTAGCGGAGTGGAGTGTTTCAACCCCAGCCGTGCAGCAATATTGGATGAAGAATAAAAAAAGGCAGCGACAAGTGCTAAGAGTTCAGGGGACAATAGCAGGCCTTTCCCGGGTGCGTTCTAACCTACCATTTTTAGGAGAGTTAACAATAGTATGGGAGAAGGGGGTTAAACAGCTTAGGCAGTACTGCCCTTTTTTTTCTATCGCGGGCAGTGGGGTCGGACCGAAATGTTTGATTCTGCTGAAAAAGTTTTTCCGGACAAATGACAAAAATATTTTTCGCTAAGAAATAGCTCAGGATCGATTTAGCAACTTGCCTAATTCTTTTATCTCCCAGATTTTCACGAAAAGGGGGTTCTTCAACTGGATCAACATTGAACTTTACAGGAGGTTTTGTTGACCATAGCGACTGGACGAGTCAATAACTAAGGGCTGATACCACCTTAGTTTTCTCCTCAACATGCTCCTTAGGCTGAGGGATCATACGTCCAAGCCAACCATTATATCTTGGACAATTCCGAGCTAAATATCTAGCCATTAGCACCTCGCCTGCTAAGACGGCATTCTCCCGCCACCAAATCAGGGCTGTCAACTTACTTTACATACCTTCCTTGAATTTGGATTGAACTAGCGATATAAGCGATTTGATTTCAGGACGTAAAGGAGGAAACGATGAACGATCAAACGATGCTTAACGTGCTAGTGCGATTGGACCGTCTGGAACGGGAGAACCGGCGGTTAAAAGTCCTTGGAGCCCTGGCCGCAGTTGTCTTATTCTTTATTTTGCTCATAGCGGACACGCCGTTCCGTACGATCAAGATTGTGAATAAGGTCGGAAATGAGCGATTTCTCCTTATAGATGGAGACAACAAGAAATTCGCTGAAGATAGCCTATCTCTAAACATCTATCCGTGGCTGAGGTCCATGGCACGCTGACAGGGAAATGTCATTAGAGATCGGTACTGATGGGTTGTGACTTGATTCAGCGTATATTTGCTAGATTTGGGACTTAGTCTTGGTCGGTGTCAGGCATCAGTTATTGTAATACACTTCAAAATCGTTCTGCTTTCAAATCCCGCTCCTAAGCGGTCAGGCGTGAGCACAGATCAGCCATAATGTTTTAAAAACTTCGAGCTAAGCACCTTGCACTGTAACGCCTTCTATAGTATCCCCCAAGATCTGTTGACGCTGCCTTAGCCATCGATTATATATCCGCGCAGTTTTACTACTATTTGAAGGAGGAGCATAGTCGTGGAACAAGCTGCCCTTTTGCCGCTCGTCGAAGTTGTCCTCCGCATCATCTTGGGTCTTCGTTTTCTCAGCAGCGGCATCAGCAATGTTCGCAGATGGCCGCATGCGACTCAAACTGCCGGTCTTGTTTTCCCGCAGGGCGCGTATTTTTTCGGCTTCATAGCCACCGCCTTGATGGTACTGGGAGGAGGCGGGCTTACATTGGGATTTCAAACCCCCATCGCCGCGGTCATGTTAATTATCTTCTTAATTCCAACCTTTAAAGTGCACCACTACTGGCTCCAAAATCTTCCGGGCAAAGTAAGAACGATACAAGACGCCATCACGAATGACCAGGGAAGGAACGAATTTCCCCTGCTGGTTCGCCAGGCCATCCATTCCCACGAGACAGGATGGCAAAACAACATTGTTCTGCTGGCGGCAAGCCTGTTTTTTGTCGTGCGTGGTTCGGTCGCCTTTGCGCTGGATAATTTGATGGAAAATTGGGTGATCCGTCTCTTTTAGTCTTCAGGAAGCTTCGCCGGTGGGGAACCGGCAGCTCCTTTCCTGATATTTTGAGGATAAGTGTTCAATTCACGTGGCTCCAGGCATGATAGGAGCTGCGCACGAGAGGTCCGGACTCTACATGGCGGAAGCCGAGTTTCTGTGCCTCTATTTTGAGTTTCTGAAATTCATCTGGAGTAACATAACGCTCAACGGCAAGCTGATCTGTTGAAGGCTGGAGGTACTGCCCCAGGGTAACGATATCGCAGTCGATCTGCCGCAGATCTTTAAGTGTAGTCATGACCTCTTCGAAGGTTTCTCCTACCCCGAGCATCAATCCCGATTTGGTGAGGACCTCTCCCCGCGTCTCTTTAGCGGCTTTTAGAATGTCCAGCGAAGTCTGGTAAGTATGTCCAGGCCTTACTCTTTTGTAAAGCCTCGGGACTGTTTCTATGTTGTGGTTTAGAATATTAATTCCCGAGCGCACCACAGTCTCTAAGGCCCCCTGATCTCCTTTAAAGTCCGGGATGAGCACCTCCACACGGATGCCGGGACTCAGAAGCTTGATCCAAAAAACAGTCTTGGCAAAGTGGGCTGAGCCGCCGTCAGGAAGATCGTCTCGGTTTACCGAGGTGACCACGATGTGTTCCAATCCCAGTTCCTTCACAACCAGCCCTACGTTGCGTGGCTCTTCCGGGTCCAAGAGAATTGGCTTGCCCTTGCCGATAGCGCAGAAGCGGCACCCGCGAGTGCAGATATCTCCCAGGATCAAGAAGGTGGCGATGTTGTGGCCCCAGCACTCACCAATATTCGGGCAGCGCGCCTCCTCACAGACAGTGTGGAGGTTATGCCCCCTCAGAATCCGCTTGAGGCGGAGGTAGTTGGGATTTCCTGGGGCTTTGACTTTGATCCAATCAGGATGTCTTCGTGGCATAGCTCTTTGAACTCCGTATATTGAAATCTTTGGACAAAATGGTGGAGAAACTCCTCCTTGACCTGTTCCAACGGCAACTCCCCTCCAAGTTCCTTCCGGATTGAAGTCATCTCAGCCCAGGCAAGACCGCACGGGATGATCCGGGTGAAATAGGCAAGATCGGTGTTCACATTTAGCGCCAGGCCGTGATAGGTGATGCCTCTCCTTACAGCGACACCAATAGAGGCGATTTTCTTCTTCTCGATCCACACCCCGGTCCAAGGAGGACTTCTCTTGCCTCGAAGGCCAAAGCCATTGAGGGTCCGAATCGCGACCATCTCGAGATGGCGCAAATAGCGGTGCACATCTTTTCTAAGCGTGGATCTTAGATCTAACAGGGGATAGACCACCATCTGGCCCGGTCCATGATACGTGACATCTCCTCCGCGTCCGGTACGGTAAACGGGCACTTCGCCGGGACACAGCAGGTTGGACTCTTTTCCACCCCTGCCGATGGTGAAGACATGGGGATGCTCGACCAAGAGAAGAATGTCAGGGAGCCGTTCCCTTTGTTTCATCTCCACAAGCCTCTCTTGAAGAGACAGCGTGGTAAGATAATCCATCTGACCCAGGTCTCGATAGAGAAACGTATTCATGGTTAGCAGATCGCCGATGGAATACTTCCCCGCCCCGACGATGATCTGATCGTAGCGGGCATTCAATACCTCTACATCAAATCTTGGATCAGGGCTTTGGCGGTTTCGGGAGAAATGCCCAGGGGACGACGGGCGAGGGGACCGCCCTCGGCCAGGACCGGTTCCAACTGATCCAGCGAGGGCAAATCGTCGCGTCTCCAGAAGAGGCCGATGGGAATGGTGTCACCCCACATGTAGGCTCTTTCCATGGCCGAGTTAAAGTCGGTTGGATCGTGGCCCATATCTTCCAGTTTCCGGGTGCGTTGTTTGAAAAAGTCGTGGCTGTTGTCGTGGTTGTAGGTCACGCAGGGGCTAAAGGCGTCAATGAAGGCAAAGCCTCTGTGTTGGATACCGTCCTTGATGAGTTTGACCAGATGTTTTATCTGACCGGTGAATCCTCGAGCCACATACGTGGCCCCTGCTACAATAGCGAGAGAGATCGGATTGATCGGATTCTCCACGCTTCCGTGGGGCGTGCTTTTGGTTTTCATTCCTTTGATGCTGGTGGGAGAGACCTGCCCGGTGGTCAGTCCATAGATCTGGTTGTCCATGACGATGTACGTCAGATCGACGTTACGGCGCATGGTGTGGAGGAAATGGTTTCCTCCGATGCCGAAGCCATCGCCGTCCCCACCGGTCGCTATGATCTTCAGTTCATGATTGGCGAGCTGGGCGCCTGTAGCCACCGCCAGCGAACGGCCATGCAACGTGTGCATGCCGTAGGCATTAATATACCCCGGCAGGTTAGAAGAGCAACCGATACCGCTAATCGTCATGACCTCATGTGGGTAGAGGCCCAGCTCTACGATTGCCTGCTTCAGCGCGTTCAACACACCGAAGTCGCCGCAACCGGGGCACCAATCGGGGTCCACTCTGCCCTTCAAGTCTTTGACGGTCAGTTTGGCGCGTCCCGGTTTGGCCTCAACCACGTCGGCTTTTCTTGTCTCTGCCTCGACCTTTGGTATGCTCATGTTTTCTCTCCTTAAACCATGATCTCATGGACGGGTACGTATTTGTCAGTGTCACCAGCCAAAATCTTTCTAACACCGTCGACGATGTGGTGGGGCATAAACGGCTCCCCGTCGTATTTGCGGATGTGACCATCGGCTACGATGCCGGTCTCTGACCGCAGGTACCGAGCGAATTGGCCACTGTAATTGTTTTCCACTATGATGGTTTTTTTGCTCTTTGTGAGGATAGAGGTGATGGCGTCGCCATGAAGCGGCACGAGCCACTTGATCTGCAAATGGTTAGTGACGATTCCTTCTTCTTCGGCAAGCTTCTCGATCGCCTCGCGGATGACGCCTTCGGTCGAACCCCAGCCGATCAGTGTGACCTGCGCATCCGCAGGCCCAAACAGTTGCGGCGGCTCCAGCAGCGGCAAAACACTTTCCATCTTGCGCATGCGCTTCTCATGCATGGCCCGGCGCTTATTGGGATCAGTGAATTCGTCGCTGATGAGGAGGCCGTCCTCGTCGTGTTCATCGGTGGCGACTACGTGCACATATCCCGGCGTGCTTGGCAGGGCGCGTGGCGAGATACCGCTTTGAGTAATCTCAAAGCGCTTATATCCACCGTTGACCGGCGGCGCATCGCCGTTGAGTCCGATGACCTCGCCACGGTCAATCGGGACATTGAAGTCCAGCTCTGCGGGATCCACGCTGGACCGGCCTTCAGAAAGCAGCAGGTCAGAGATCACAATACCGGGGCACTGGAATTTATCAACCAAATTGAAAAGCTGCGGCACGGTTTTGAAGCAGTCGAGGATATTGGTTGGCGCAACGATGATTCGAGGATAATCTCCCTGGCCAGCACCCATCACCTGCCAGAGATCGCCCTGCTCGGTCTTGGTGGGTACGCCGGTAGCGGGGCCTGCTCGCTGGACATCGATACAGACGACGGGGATTTCCATCATGGCCGCCGCCCCAAGGCCTTCAGTCATGAGGGCAAAACCACCCCCCGAGGTAGCGCACATGGCACGGCAGCCGGTGTGCGCGGCCCCGATAGCCATGTTGATCACCCCAATTTCATCTTCGACCTGACGGACCAAGATTCCCAACTCATGAGCATGACGTGCCATCCAGTGAAGCACACCGCTTGCGGGGCTCATAGGGTAAGCGCAGTAAAAACGTACGCCGGCAGCGGCGCCGCCCATCGCAAGTGCCTGGTTTCCCTCGAAATAGGCCAGTTTCTTGCCGGTATTGGGCAGAGAAAAGGGAAGTGGCTTGAAATGACTATCCGCGTATTCGTAACCGGCCCGAGCAACACCGACGTTCTCGGCAATCACAGCCTCGCCCTTCCTTTTGAACTGGAGGATCAGGATCTCTTCGAGAATCTTGAACTCAACACCGACCAGACGTAGGACCGCCGCCAGAGCAATGGTGTTTTGAACCAGATCGCCCTTGACGGTAGGTACGAGCTCTTTGACCGAAAAGGGGCAAAGCTGGACGCCATCGGAGGTTGTGCCGGGCTTGATCTTGTCACTGTTATACAGCACTGCGGAACCAGCGCGCATCAGCTTGAGGTGCCGATTCATCGTGTCTTGGTTTAAGGGAATCAGCACGTCCAGCTTATCGCCCATGCTAAGAACGGGTTGGTCGCTTGTCCGAAGTGTAAGAAAGATATGGCCGCCACGAATGATGGACTGGTAGGCATTGTACGCGTTTAAGTGAAGCCCGCGGCGCACGAAGATCCGCGCCAGAATGTCGCCTGGCGTAGCTATCCCCTGACCGGCTGCGCCGCCTATTCCGATTGCAAGATCA
This sequence comes from Deltaproteobacteria bacterium, assembly GCA_027297485.1. Next base: position 6,344 of record JAPUHZ010000461.1, on the reverse strand, counting down.
ATTCTGTCCATTGCTAATCTCCTTGAAAATCACTGCGCCCCTGAGAACCCCCCAGCCAATCGCACCCCGTCACATCTCAAGGGGCTATGTCAAAAGCATCTACCCTTACCCCTATTATTGCCCCTTCTGCTAAAGTTTCAAGCCCCTTGAGTCCTACGTCAGAAAACTCCAGAGGAGATTGACAGAAAAGACTCAGGACGGGTAAAGTGCCTTTCGTTTACAATCCGTTGAAATATGTCGCAACCACCGCTCAGCGCTCCCTGGTTCGTGCGTAACGATCTGGACGGGTTTTTCGGTCTCATGATCGATAACCTCATCCAGCTTATCCTTATCGTCACTCTTTGTCGCGAGCTTATCCATCTCCCGGACGCTTACATCTTCGGCCGCATCCTTCCCGGAGCCGCGATCTCTATCCTGATAGGAAACTTTTTCTATTCCTGGCAGGCACGTCGACTGGCACGCGAGACCGGCAGGGAGGATGTGACCGCCCTTCCCTACGGGATCAATACGGTTAGCCTCTTTGCCTATGTGTTCTTTATCATGCTGCCCGTCTACCAGGAGACCAAGAACCCTATTTGGGCTTGGAAGGTAGGGCTTCTGGCCTGTTTCCTCGGCGGCTTGATCGAGATCGCCGGCTCCTTTATTGCCGAGGGTGTGCGACGGATGACTCCACGGGCCGCACTCCTTTCGGCCCTGGCAGGGATCGCGGTTACCTTTATCTCCATGGATTTCGTCTTTAGGATCTTTGACCAGCCTCTGATCGCGCTTGTCCCCATGGCTCTGATCTTCCTCTCCTATTTTTCCCATTACAGGTTTCCCCTAGGACTCCCTGGAGGCTTGGTGGCGATTCTGATCGGAACCGCGCTTGCCTGGGGCCTGGGGGGAATGGCTGCAGGATCGCAGAGTGTAGAAGTTACCCTTGCGCCTCCGGTTTTTACCGGAGCCTTCTTATGGGAGGCGCTTTGGCACCCGGAGTTCCTGAAGTACTTCTCCGTAATCCTCCCCATGGGGATCTTCAATGTGGTCGGATCGCTCCAGAATATCGAAAGCGCCGAGGCCGCGGGAGACCGCTATCGGACCTTCCCCTCGCTCATGGCCAATGGGGTCGGCTCCGTCGTCGCCTCTCTCTTCGGCAGCGCCTTTCCGACCACTATCTACATCGGCCATCCCGGCTGGAAAAGGCTCGGTGCCCGCTCCGGCTACTCTGTCCTTAACGGGATATTCATTGCCTTCCTTTGTCTCACCGGAACGATTCAGGCGGTGCTAGTCTTCATCCCCATCGAGGCCGGCATAGGTATTCTCCTTTACATCGGGATCATCATCGTGGCCCAGTCCTTTCAGGAGACCCCGAAAGAGCATGCGCTGGCAGTGGCCTTGGGACTTTTTCCGGCCTTGGCTGCCTGGGGACTCTTTATGGTGGAGACAGGACTTAGGGCTGCGGGTAAATCCCTTTATGAGGTTGGGTTCACGCCTTTTGCCCAAAGCCTGGCGATCCACGGGATGATCTCTCTGGAGCGAGGATTTATCTTTACCTCGATGATCCTGGCGGCCATCGGGGTTTTTCTCATAGAGAGGCAATTTTTTCGCGCGGCTTTTTGGTCTCTGGCGGCAGCCCTTTTCGCATTCATCGGAATCATTCATGCCTATGACTTGACTCCCGGGGGCGTAACGACCCGCTTCAGCCTTTTTGCGGCGCCGGAGTTTGCTATGAGCTATCTGCTTTTATTTGTCCTTTTCTTAGCCGTAGGCTGGTGGGAGAGAAAAAAGAATAGACAAAATGATTGGCGACACTAGCCAAAGCACTCCACTGCCGCTAGACAGGTATTCACGTGGATGGTCGTCGTGTCGTTGGTATCCATGGCATATCCGCCGCCCAACAGGGCCGCCACAGGAACGCCGTGTTTTTTGCACTCACCGAAAACTAAATCGTCGCGCCTTCTGAGCCCTTCTATGGTGAGCTGCAATTCCCCCAACTGATCTCCCTCATAAGGATCGGCGCCGGCCTGATAGAGAACAAAATCGGGCTTAAACTTCTCCATAATAGCTGGGACCGCCCTTTCTAAATGGCTGATATACTCCTCGTCTTTGACTCCGTTTTTTAGATGGATGTCCCAACTGCTATCTTGTTTCGGCGGATAGAGGTCGCGCTGGTGGATGGAGAAGGTGTAAACGCTTTCATCGTCCTTGAATATAAAGGCGGTGCCGTTTCCTTGATGGAGATCGCAGTCGATGACGGCAATTTTAATGCCCTTTCTATGCTTCTGGACTTTGCGCACGGCAACCGCCATGTCATTGACGTAACAGAATCCCTCGGCATGATCGGGAAAGGCATGGTGAAAGCCCCCGGTGAGGTTGACGGCGCAACCTTTCTGTAAAGCCTCTTCACACGCGCGTATGGTCCCGCCGGTGGCCAGGAGAGAGGCCTGGATGATCGCCCTAGAAATAGGAAGTTCGGAGGAAACGATACGCTGGGTTGAGCGCGTATGGATCAGATCTTCTACATATTCTTGGTCATGAGCAAGAAGGAGATCCTCCTGAGATGCGGGCTCAGGTTCAATCAGGTGTTCCCCAATGATTCCACGTCCGCGAAGCTGCTGATAAACCAGACGGTATTTCTCAACCGGAAAGACATGGACCCCGATATCAGCGTAATAGCCGTCGGTGTAAACAAATACAGTAGACATCCTCACCCCAAGCCGGTCAAAAAGGCCCCGGTGCAAGGCGCGCAGTTATCGTAACTCGTGGCCCGTGTTCGTGGTTCGACAAGCTCACCACCCTGAGCAAAGTCGAAGGGTAAACGAGCACGAAAATCGGACACGATCACGAACGAGAGCGAGGCGGCCGAGCGCCATTATCTTAAACGCCACCATCCGGTGGGCTATTGGCAGATGGGCCTTTTTCAGCGGCTTTAAAACTCTCCCCGGAAGACCCCCCTCTGCCCACGGCTTTCGTCCACACTGACCTCGATAAGGTGGAGTTTTGCCCCGGGGAATTGTTGCTGGACCTTCCGCCGGAGCTGCCCTGCGATAAATTCCGCCAGCAGCTCCGTGCTGGTATTGACAAGAGGAAGAAGAATAACATCCCGCCGTGGCAGGATAATTCGGTGATCTTTATAAACAACCTCAATGCTCTTGCGATCCTGACGGATCTTGAGATTTGGGCTATCACTTTGGATAAGGGTACGGTGGTCCAACTTGTCACAGACCTCTTTGACCAGAGGTTTGAATGTAATAAAATCGAGCACGACCCCGGCCCTATCCAGATCGCCTTCAATGGCAATGGAGACTTGGTAATTGTGTCCGTGCAGTGACTCCCTCTTGCCATTGGCGAAGATAAGAAAGTGCGCTGAGGCGAAGTTAAAGTAGTCCTTTGCCACTTCGATGCTGAAACGGCGAGGCATGACCGGACGTTATCCAAATCAGTCTCTTCTTGCAAGGCGTATATATTAAGAAGCAACGGTTAAGTCTAGGGGACCCCCTGTCCCCTCGCTTCAGTGTCTCGTCGGCGGGAAGTCTTAACTGCTCGCCTCGGGCAGCATCGAAACTCGCTTCGCTTACTCGGGGCCCCCAAAAAGTACACTGAGTGAAGCGAAGGACTTTTTGGGGTAAAGCCTTCGATGCTGCTCTTTCCTCGGCTTCGCAGAGACTTCTATCGCCTCCGAGCCAATCTTCGCTCAGGGACAGGGAGGTCCCCTTGTTGGGAGCAAGGCTGAGTGGGCTCCCTGAGCGGAGCATGGACGGAGCAGCGGGGGTACCCGCCGAGGGCTTGCGCCGGATGAAAGCCGGAACTGACCGGAGGGAATTCCGGAAGGTTCATCCAAGCAAGTCCCGGAAGGGTCGCTGCGCGAGGCCGTGGAGCGAAGGGAGTCCCGAAGCCGACCTCTTGAGGGTCAGACGCCTTCTCTGCCTACAACTCAATTGTTGGGTGTTTCCTTGCAAGCCGTGAGAGAAAAGTTTAAGTCAAGGATGATGACCCTCAAGGAAGCCCTTGGTCTTAAAAAAGGGGAAATGCTTTCTCTGATCGGTGCCGGCGGTAAAACCACAACCCTCTTCCGCCTGGCCGACGAGCTATGTCAGGAAGGCAGCAAGGTCCTTATCACTACTACCACAAAAATCTTCAAGCCTACGAAGCCCCATGTCCACAAACTCTATCTGGCCCAGGACCTCGATGCCCTCTTGAGCGAGCTTGCTAAGATAAAAGAGCCGGTGATCCTAGGGGTGGGCTCTGGGTTGGACGAAACAGGAAAGCTCGTGGGTCTGCCGCCAGAGTGGTTCGACACGCTGGAGAAAAGGGGAGAGATGGACTCGATCCTGATAGAGGCAGATGGGGCGGCCTCGCGCCCCTTTAAGTTGCCTGCGGAACACGAGCCGGTCGTGCCGGGGGGATGTGCTCTCACAGTTTGGGTGATGGGAATTAAAGTCTTGGGTCAACCCCTCACGACGAATTGGGTACATAGGGCGGAGAGGGGAGCAGCCTTGCTCGGGGTGGAACTAGGGACGCCAGTCACTGAGACCCTCATCCTCCAGCTTGTGGAAAATCCCCTAGGTTGTTTGAAAGGCATTCCATCCAGGAGCCGAAAAGTTGCCCTCATTAATCAGGCGGATAGTACAGAAGAGGTGAAAAAGGCCAGTGATCTTGGCCATGCGCTCATTCGTCACGGGATAGAACGAGTGGTTATTACCAGCTATCTCGACAGCGATGCGGTCAAAGAAGTGATTACTAAGTGAAAGGCAACAGGCACTGCTCGAGAATACATTCACTATGGTCTTGCCCTTTTGGTTCTTTACTAACTGATGCCTATTGCCTAATGCCTGCTTCTATATGATTTCCGGTATTGTCCTAGCTGCTGGTGCAGCGAAAAGAATGGGACGGCAGAAGCTTTTCCTCGATCTTAAAGGAAAACCTGTTCTTCAGTGGGTTTTGGAGGCAGCCCTCTCTTCTGAGCTTGACGAAGTCGTCTGTGTAGTGCGGGATTTAAAGCAGACGCGGCAAAAGATTTCTCTCGAACACGAGAAACTGCGCTGGATTACCAACGAAAAAGCCCACGAGGGGCAGAGCACTTCGGTCATTGCCGGTCTGAAGGCCGTTTCACCGCAGAGCGAGGGGGCCCTGTTCGTTGTGGGCGACCAACCCTTCATGAAGAGCGAGCTGATCGACAAGCTCATCGAGCTTTTCACTAAAACTGCTGCTCCTATGGCAGCTCCGATTTTTAAGGATCAGACCCGAAATCCTGTCTTGTTCCGGCGAGATCTATTCCCTGAGCTTCTTGCGCTGACGGGTGACACGGGAGCCAGGGGCCTGGTAAAAAAGTACAGAGATCAGTCGGCCTTTTTGGAATGGAAAGACGAATCGCCGTTTCTCGATCTGGATGTGTGGGAGGACTATGAAAAGTTGAATCGGTCCGATTTCGGGAAGGAGCGTATGTAGCTCATGCACCGTGGCCGACGGCTTGCTTTTTCAGTCTACGCAATCGGGTTTTTCAGCTTAATCCTAGAACCAATCTTTGGCCTTCTCATTCCGCTTTGGGTACTCGAGATCGGCGTCAGCAGCTTTTTAGTTGGGCTTATCGTAGGTTGTTTCTTTTAATCTCATAGTGGGAATTCCTGTTGGACATCGCATGGATTCAAAGGCAGGTAAGATCCGGGGAGTACGAGTTCAGTGGGCATGCAGATGATGAGCGCGAGGCGGAGAAGATTCTGATTGCGGATGTGCAAGAGGCCCTGTTAAACGGAGAGATTCTTTAAGATTATCCTAACGACCCGCGGGGACCAAGCCGTTTGGTGTTGGGCTACAGTAGCCGTGGCTATCCCATTCACATAGTCTGTGGAAAGACTCCTTCTGGAAGGCTCAGGCTCATCACCGTATACACTCCCTCGCTTCCCAAGTGGGTCGATGAAAGAACACGCAGGAGGTAGAGATGGCTAAGTACAGGTACGACGATTGCAGCTTTTGTGGAGGTCGGGTAACCGAGCGATTAACGCAGAAACCCTGTTTTTGGGGAGATAAGCTCGTGGCGTTGGTGGATCAGGTTCCTGCAGGCGTTTGTGAGCAGTGTGGGGAGCGGTACTACAGGGCAGCCGTGCTCAAACGAATCGAAGCCAAGCTCAAAGGCCGAAGACATGCGCGACAGATCCGGCTCCCTCTGATCGAGTACGCGGCATAGTACACAAAGGGGGATAGGAAAGATCACCTCAGAGGGAGATCGTTTGTTTAAAGAGAAACCTGTCCTGAGCGGAGTCGAAGGATGTGGAAGCAGGTTTAAGGGGAAGGGCTGTTTTTAGCTGGAAAGAGTGGATGGGTTAGCCAATTGGAATGAGCGGTGAGAGAAGATCTCACCTTTAAAC
>JAPUHZ010000460.1 GCA_027297485.1 Deltaproteobacteria bacterium | reverse complement strand
TCTCCCTATTTTCATAAGATCCCACCTCTTAGATAAGATTGCTTTCTATAAGTCAAATAGAAAATACCTATGAGACAAGAAACCCCATAGACTTTTCCGTGGAAGGGGTTAGTGATGTTTGAGGAAATGGATGAATGCCTGAGAAATCGGGGAAAGGGTTCGGCGACGATGAAAGAGCTGATAGAAGTCCCGCTCCAACTTGTGCCCACGAATAGGGACCTCTTTGAGGAGCCCGTCCTGGATCTCTCTACGAATGGAGGACTTGGAGAGAATGGAAACCCCAAGCCCGGCAATGAGGGCTTCCTTGATCGCTTCGGTACTTCCCAGTTCCATAATGACATTGAGGAGTTTCTCCGGCTCTTCCCCTTTTCGGCTCAAGAGGTTACGGAACGAGCGCAGCGTCCCTGACCCCCTCTCGCGTGAGATGAAACCCTCTTTCCAAAGATCCTTAAGATCAACCGCCTTGAGCTGGCTCCATGAATGGTTCTTGGGAACGACGAGGACCATTTCATCTTTCCATATCTTTTGAAAGGAGAGTCTTCGGTCCTCTCCCTTGAAGCCCACAAAGCCGAGTTCCACCCCTCCGTCCAGCACGGCCTCCACGATTCCTGCAGAATCACCGATGCGTAGGATCGGTTTGACTTCCGGATATTTTTGGATGAAGGCCCCGAGCTTACGCGGCAGGATATATTCGCCGGGGATATTGCTCCCACCGATCAGGAGTTCCCCTTTCACCTTTCCCTGAAAATGATCCAGGGCAGCGAGTGTCTCTCTCTTCAAAGCCAATAGGGCCTTAGCCCGCTCCATGAGGAGCTGACCTAGTGCTGTGGGAGTCACTTCCCCCCCAACTCGGTTTAGGATCTTCGATCCCAGCTTTTCTTCCAACTCACGGATGTGTGCGCTGACCGTGGGTTGTCTGAGGAAGAGATGCTCCGCTGCCAGGGAGAAACTCTTAAGCTCTGCCACCCAATAGAAAACCTCTACTTTACGGAAGTCCAGATCGTCCTTTGCGCTAGTCATTCTCCACCCTAAGTTCAATTAAACGAGAATCTCATCCACGTTGTCAACCTTCATGAATGGAGTTATATTAATCATCCGATGTCTAAGCAATCGCCGCTCACAGAACTGCACCGGACCAGGGGGGCCGATTTCGTCGAAGCAGAGGGATGGATCCTGCCGCTTCATTTTGGCGATTCCCCTCAAGAATACCGGACGGTCCGCTCCCGCGTCGGACTGCTGGATCTCTGCCATCACGGCCTCCTCCGCTTTACTGGACCCGATCGGATCTCCTTTCTTCAGGGGATGGTCTCCAACGACGTCAAGAATCTTGCTTCGGGTCAAGGGGTCTATGCCGCCGTCCTGGATATTCAGGGAAAAATCCTAGCCGACACAAGGATCTTTTGCATGGGCGAGTCTTTCCTCCTGGACCTCTGGGAACCCCTAAAAGAAAAAATCTTCACTCACCTCAACCGGTATCTCATTGCCGATGATGTCGAGATCACGGACTTGACAGGGCAATTCGCCATCATCTCCCTCCAGGGACCCGAGGCGCAACTCTTTTTAAGTGAACTTCTCCAGCAGGGGAAAATTCCTCTTAGAGAACTCGACCACCGACCATTTCAAATCGACGACGCCGAGATCCGTTTGGTTCGATCCACGCATACCGGTGAGAAAGGCTATGACTTCCTGATACCCATCGGGTCTCTTAAGGCGGTGGTTTTACGCATTGAGGAAACCGGAAAGAGATTCTCCCTTCAATGGGTCGGCACCCAGGCCCAGGAAATTCTTCGAACCGAGGCCGGCATACCTCGTTACGGCATCGACATGGACGAAAATAATCTCTTGCTTGAAACCGGATTGGAGCAGGCGGTGAGCTTCCAGAAAGGCTGCTACCTGGGCCAGGAGGTAGTGGAGAGGATCCACACCCGGGGCCATGTTAATAAAAAGCTTGTCGGAATGCTCCTTGATGGAGATACAGCGGCTGAGCGGGGTAACACTATCCGAGCTGAGGAAAAAGAGATCGGGAAAGTAACAACCTCCATCCTGTCACCTGCCCTCAAACGCCCTTTAGCCCTAGGCTATGTTCATCGCGACTACCTCCGGCCAGGAACCCTGGTCTCTATCAACCGCCATGGGAAAGCCATTCCGGCTGAGATCTCTCCTCTCCCTTTTTATAAGCCGTCACCGTCAGTTCCCTCTTGAATCTCTTTACCCGCTAAGATAAATAGACAGGACCAGAAAAGAAAGGAGCTTTAGGAATGGCAGATTTTATAAAGGTTTGTAAAACGGCTGATATTGCCTCTGGGGCAGGGAAAACGGTCGACCTTAACGGGAAACCGGTGGCAATTTTCAATGTAGACGGCAGTTTTTACGCCATCAGCGACACCTGTTTGCATCGCGGGGGACCTCTAGGGGAAGGGGAACTGGACGGCAAAGTCGTTACTTGTCCCTGGCACGGTTGGAAGTATGACGTCACCAGCGGAGTCAACGAAATGAACCCCTCTGTGGTTGTACAGAAATATGAAGTGAAAGTAGAAGGAGACGATCTTTTAGTTGCTGGGTAGAGCTAGGTCATCACTCCCCATGAATTAAAAGCCCGCTGTCTTCGGATTCTTCCGGGAGGCGGCGGGCTTTTTCAATTTAAATCCTATCCTTGGATTTTATCCAGCTCATCGAGTAGTTCTTTGTTTTCCGGTACCCCCTTCTCGTAAACCTTCCGAAACCGAATCACCCCTTGTTTGTCAATGATAAAGATTGCTCGCCTGGGATAGCCTTCGGGTCTAAGACAATCATATACGGCAGTAACCGCCCCGTGAGGATAGAAATCGGAGAGCATGGGGAAGTTAATACCTCCCATCTTTTCGGCAAACGCTTTATGCGAAAAAACTGAGTCAACGCTTACGCTCAGGACCTGAGCGTCCCTTGCCTCGAAGCTCTTGCGGTCCGCCTCGAGGTTCGTTAGCTCTCGCTGTCAGCCACCGGTAAAATCCAAGGGATAAAAGGCCAGAACAATATTCTTCTTTCCCTGAAAATCGCTCAGTCCCACCTTTTGATCCCTTGTAACCGGAAGGGTAAAATCAGGGGCCCTCTCCCCTACATTAGGCATTGCCATAGAAAACCTCCTTTTGCCTCTCCTTTATCAGCTCTTCGAATGAAGGTAAAGATTGACATAATCTCTGAGCGCATCTTTTGTGCTCGGAAAGGCAAGCTCTTCCCAGGGAATCTGAGATGCGCCAAAAGTCTGAGCCTCCAGGGACTCATCTGCTGCTGAAAGCTCTCCCCCTACAATCTCAGCCGCATAGACTACGATGACGTTGGGAGAATGGGGATAGGAATAGACATTTATCAGAGAACGAAGCCTCACGTCGAGATTGGACTCTTCCTTGGTCTCCCGTATGGCCGCATCTCGAACGCTCTCCCCACGGTCCACATAACCGCCCGGAAAAACCCATTTGCCAATAGCGGGTTCTACCCCCCTTCGCAACAAAACTACGTGATCATCGATGGAGAAAATCGTTCCCGCAACGACCTTCGGATCGATATAGAATATAAAAGAGCACTTTTGGCAAACTAGTCTTGCCGGCTCATTGGCTTTGATCTTGCGCCGTTCTAACTCACCCCCGCAACATGGACAAAAGCGGTACTCTACCGGAGCGTGATCATGATCTTTGGAAGACGACATCCTATTTTTCTTACTCTAGAACCGGTTGAAATGGAAGGGGAGATTCGATAAGCGTTGAGTCCATGCTGCGAGCTATTATCTTTGATTTTAACGGCATCCTGGTGGACGATGAACCGATCCATCTGGAGCTGTTCCAAAAAGTCCTCCGGGAAGAAGGCATCTCCCTCAGTACAGAAGACTATTACGCACGCTATTTAGGAATGGACGATCGGGATTGCTTTAGAGCAGCCTATAAGGCTCACGGTAAAGAGCTGGATGAGCCAACTCTTTCGGAATTAATCCGCCATAAGTCTGTCTATTACAGAGAAGTGATCCTGAAAGGCCCTGTCATCTTTCCTGGAGTCAAAGAAATTGTCCCCGCTCTCTTTAAACGCTACCCTTTGGCTATTGCCTCAGGGGCCCTTAGGAGCGAAATCGATATGATATTAGCAGACACTGGTTTAATAAAATACTTTCAAGTTATTGTTAGCACGGAAGATATTAGCAAAGGGAAACCCGAACCTGAAATCTTCATGAAGGCCTTAAGCTTGCTCAATCAAAGCACAGACAAAACACCCATTCTCCCCTCCGAATGTCTCGTTATAGAAGACTCTAAAGAGGGGGTCCTCGGATCCCACCGTGCTGGCATGAAGTGTCTTGCGGTTACCAACTCACACCCAGCAGAGCAGCTGAAGGAAGCCGAAGCGGTTATCAATGGTTTGGATGAGATTACTGAGGACTTCCCCGAGAAGCTTTTGTCCTGAAAAGTTCAGTATTCAGAAATCAGGAACCAGGATAAAGATAAAGTACACTCTGGTTGTCATAATCCTTGTGCAATTAGAGTGACTGACTGGCCGGATTGAAGGCGAGCTATCCTCTACCTGAAAGAGCCAGGCACAGAGAGGGAAGTATCTCTCTCTATTCTCTATTTCCATTTGGACCCCCGCGAGCTATAATTTCACCCCGAGACGCAATGAAACGACGCTTTAATTGAGTCCTACCCAGATTTACGATTTGGTCAATTCTATTCGGGCTTGGAGCCGTTCTGGGCCTGGGTTTGCGCGGTATAAGACCGCCAGGACGCAATCAATGAGCTAATTAAATG
>JAPUHZ010000046.1 GCA_027297485.1 Deltaproteobacteria bacterium | reverse complement strand
AGACATGGACAAATCATGCCAGATTCCCGACCCTAGTAAAACCCCGCAAAGCCAATCCTGGCATGGCTTCTATCCATGCACACCCTCAAAATTTACCCATACTCTCACGCGATGAGCCTTTGTTACATTGAGGCTATTCCGAGGGGAAAGAGACTGAAGGACGAGGGAACCGAACGTGAGGCTTGGTGCAGGCCCAAACGGTAGGAATAATCACGTGAAGGGGTAGGCGTGGCGGCCCTCGAGGCACTGGCCCATTTCCCTCGGCCTGAAGGCTCCTTCCACCGAGGAAATGTAAACTCACTTACTGCGTTTGTATTAATGTACTCCTTAGTAACTAAGGCCTAGCTTCGATTCTCAACACGGGCAAGGCGGTCATGAAAGCGGATGGCGAAGCCAAGCTCTTCGTCGAGTGTATTTCTCATCTCGTTCCTCCTATCCTTACCTAATCCGGCGCTGTATCTCCTCGGTCATTTTCTTTTCCACGCTACTAATCTCGAATGTGGATTTTTAAGCCATCCGGATCTCTGAATGAACCACTTGGATCTGGCCCTTTAGCCCTTTTATACCTGCAGAAGCGATATCCTGAATAGCTTTTTTAACGGACTCGTAGACGCAAAAAATAGCCATAGTTTTCTTTAACGTAGACATGGAGGACTTGTCAAAAACAACCATTGAAGATAAATAAAAGAACTTAAGCGATGGAAAGAGTCTTAGCCATGAGGGTAAAGCGATGGGTACAGTTCCCATTTACCCTCTTGATTATTTGTCTAGGGCTAATAATAGCCGCCTGTGCTCCACGGGTGATGCAGATGACGCCAAAAGAGGGTCCCCCAGGAACGGTGGTCAGCCTTTCCATGGAATACCTCGTGGGCTGGCCAAGGATTGAGGTAGGGGGAAAAGAAATGGATTACTATCAGTTAAAGCTCTTGGCGGCAGATCCACAGAGTCAGCAGGTCCCGGCCGAAGAGCTTACTTGGAATGAGGACAAGGTCCTTCAGTTCCGCATCCCCGACCTCCCCCCGGGGGAGTATCTAGTGACCATTTATGACGACAAGGGGCCACCTGAGGAGAATGTCTATGCTTTCCTAGAGACCACAGCCTACGTAATCTTTCCCCCAGTGTGGCCATTCGTTTTTCGCTCAAATGAAGCTCAAGTGACGCTCCGGGTATTGCCGGGAAAATCAGGTCAAGGCAAAATGAAAAATGCAAAGTGAAAAATGCAAAATCCTAACGAAATTGGGGCCCTTGACTTCTAACCTGTCCACGCCTATATGATAGGCTTCTAAAAGACAAAATGGCCGATGGGACTGGAGATTTCTCAGAACGCTTGCTACAATTTGGATCCGAAGTTGCTAAAATGACTATTAAACTTAATAAAACTCCCGCAGGACGTCATATCGAAACTCAGTTGATCCGATCTGCTACCTGCTGTGGAGCTAACTACAGGCCGCCGCTCATGATTTTGCAATTTGCATCTCTCATTTTGTATTTTGCAATTATTTTCGTTTTAGGCGGTTGCTCTTATGTATCCATGCCTTGGTCGTCGGATGAAGTCCAGTCCGACCCCACAGCAGAGGCGCTGTTTAATGAGGGGATGGAATACTTAAACAACAAAAGATATGTTCGCGCCATTGACCGCTTCGAAAGGGTGAAAACCGAATTTCCATTCGCCCCGCAGGTCATACCGGCCGAACTTAAGATTGCCGAGGCCTACTACCTTGACAAAGAATATCCGCAAGCAGCCGCAGCTTTTAAGGAATTCCAAGCCCTGCACCCGACCAATGAAAATATACCGTTTGTCGTCTATCATCTGGGTCTGGCGCATTTTGAGCAATTCGCCGGCATCGACCGAGACCAAAAGATGACCGAGATCGCCAAGGGCCATTTTGAAACCGTGCTCAGAAACTACCCGAGTTCCCCATATGCCGGCAAGGCAAGAGAGAAACTCGCTCAATGCCTGGAGTACCTTGCCGAGCACGAGTTTGACATTGCCTCTTTCTACCTGCGCCAGCAAAAATATCCGGCAGCCAGAGACCGTTTTGAAGAGATTCTGCGGCGCTACCCCCATATTCCAACGGCAGTCAAGAGCCTTTATCAATTAGGTGAAAGCTACCGCTTGGACAAGAACAGCGTCAAGGCAGCCCTGGCCTATCAGGCATTAATTCAACACTATCCGGAAAACCCTCTTGCCGAAAAGGCTAGAACTCAGCTGGGAAAGCTAGAGAAGGAAAAACACGACCCGCTGGCAATGCTCCTCAAGCGTGACGGCAGGCCGGCTTATAATCCCCTCTTAATTGCCAGCGGTCAGGGGTCAGCGGGCGATAGCCAACAAGGAAAAGAGAGAAAACTTAACCTGGTGGCAAAAAAGGAGGTCGTCCATGAGGAGCCGGGTGACGAGAAGGGAATGTTCAGCCGTGTGATCGATACCCTTAACCCCTTCTCCTCTTCCTCGGAAAAGGAGAAATCTGCTAAAGCCAAGGAAGAGAAGGAAAAGAAGAAAAAGGAATCACAAGAAGAGTCAGGGGGGTTTTTTAGCTCTCTATGGGGAGGTTCTTCCTCCGACGAAAAGATCAAGGCTAAAGCGCAGCAGGATCCCAGTTTTATAGCAAATGTGGATGAGTCTCTAAAAGAGAAGGGGGTTAGCGCCCATACCGGCGCCCAAGCCCCTAAACCGCCTGCGCCGGATCTCCCTCAGCTCCCTGAAGAACCTACCTTAACTCCTGCCGAAAGAGCGGCGTTCCTGGGAAAGGTAGATGCGACACTCCAGGCCAATGGGAAGCAAGCAAATGAATTGCCTCCGCTTCCTGAGATCGCCCCAGCGTTCCTACGGACCTCTACCCCCGATAGCGTAAAACAGGTAACCACAAAGTCCGAACTGACTCCCTCACCCGCTTCTCGTAAGATGATGACGGACATTGATAAGGCGTTGAAGCAAAAAGGAATTGAACCGCCTAAGGTCGAGTTGCCTCCATCCCCCAGCGAGGAAAAAGCAGGTCCTCAAGGCTCAAGCCGTCAAGAGCCGGAGATTAAGGTTGAGCTCTCCCCAAGACTCAGTACAGAGAAAAAACCCTACCTACTCGATTCCGGAGAATTCCGTGTCCAAGAAGGAGATATAAAAGACGCGGAGGAAAAAACAGCCAAGAAAGGAACCGAGGAGAAAGATAAGTCTCAAGTTCAGAAATCTGCGGAACCCCTCAAAGAGCTTCCTCAAGCCGTTGTGAAAGGCCCTCCTCAGCCGGTAAAACAAAAACTTGTGGAGGTAACAAATCCTGATGAGGAAGAGGAGGAGGAAGGCAAAGGCGTGTTCGATCGATTGAAAGAGGGTATGCAAGGCCTGGGGACAATTCTGAATCCCTTCGGTTGGTAGCCTAAATGAGACAGAGAGTTGAGATAGAGACAGAAACCCCTTTTGTCCCTGTCTCTGTCCCGTCTGCTACCCTTGTCTGCTATTTCCTAAAGATCCTTCCGTTAAGCGGGACCCACCGAGTTAGCCTCCACTGCCTGATTCCTACCTCCTGCCACTCCTTCACAGTCGCATAAAGCACAGGGATTAGAACCAGAGTAATCAGTGCAGAGGTAGTGAGACCGCCGATCACCACACGCGCCAAGGGGGCCTGGACTTCGCTGCCCTCGCCTAGACCCACCGCCAGAGGGACCATGGCGAGCACGGTGGTGAAAGTGGTCATGAGGATCGGCCGGAGGCGAGTCCTGCCCCCGTAAAGGACTGCCTCTCGCACCGACAATCCGTCCTCCTGCACCTTTAAGTTTATATAGGAGACCAGGACAATGGCATTATTCACCACAATTCCCGCCAGCATGATAATGCCGATAAAAGAGTTCACGTTCAGGGTCGTCCCTGTCAGCACGAGGACGAGCAGGATTCCGATCGCGGCAAAAGGGACAGAGAACATAATGATCAGAGGATCGAGAAAACTCTCGAACTGGGCCGCCATCACGATAAAAACCAATACCAGCGCGAGGAGAAGCCCCAGTTGAAGCTCTTGGAAGGCCTCCTGTTGCTCCCGATAATCACCGCCGAAGAGGATCGAGAAATCGCTGGGCAGCCTGAGCTCTCTTAAGCTTGCCTGCAGATCTTCAATCGCCCCCCCCATATCTCTTCCGGTAACCTCTCCGGATACGGTGATGATCCTTTCCTGGTTCAGGCGATGGATCTCCATAGTCCCTTTCCCCTCTTCCAACCGCACAAAGTTCTTTAAAGGCACAAGCTTCCCCGAACCGGTGGGTACGGTGAGATCCAAGATAGAATCCAAGCCGCGCCGGTCCCTCTCCGCCAAACGGACAAGAATATTAAACTCATCTCCACCCTCCCGGTAGAGCGTGGCTCGAGTCCCTCCGAGACTCGTCTCCAGGGCCCGGGCGATGGTCGAAACGGGGATACCCAAATTGGCCGCCTTCTCGCGGTCGATCTGGAGACCCATCTCGGGCTGTCCTCCCTGCCGGTTAACGCGCACACCGACTATTCCCTCAACCTGTTCCATTTTCTCTTTGACCTGCCGCGCCAGGAGATGGCCTGCACCCAGGTCGTGGCCACGGAGAATGACCTCCAGATTATCGTCCTCTGTCAGACCGAGGCGGCGAAAGACAAAAAGGCCGGACCGCGACCGAACTCGAGCTTTGACTCCCGGGACCGATTGCACCTTTGAACGCAGACTGCGAGCGATTTCTTTATCCGAGCGTTGTCTTGTGTTTCTGGGTCCAAACCAGACATGGACATGTCCCTTGTTTTTCCCCCTCGCCCTCCAGCCAGTTCGCCCTAAGTGAGTGTAGGTAACATGAGTTTCCGTTGCGTTCCTGTCCACCACGGCCTCCAGCTTTCTGAAGGTCTCGTCCATCTTCTCGATGTTGGCTCCCTCTTCCATCTCGGCAACAATCCTTACCTCACCCTCATCGGCCTGGGGCATGAATTCCCGGCCAATAGATGGATATAGAAATAGACTCGAAACAAGAAGAGCAAATGCCGAAAGGAAAACCGTTGCACGATGGGCAAGGGCCCAGCCGAGAAAGGCATGGTAGCTCTTATCCATGCCAGACAGAGACCTTTTCCCCAGATCGAAGAGCCCGCCCATAAAACCTCCCTGACGATCACGAAGCGGAGCGCCCAAGAGCTGATAGGTCATGACCGGGACGATGGTCAGGGCAACGATCAGGGAGGTGGCCAGAGAGAAGAAGACAACCCAGGCGAGTTGTTTAAAGAGGATCCCCGCCGTCCCAGGAACAAAAAGTAGAGGGAGAAAAACCGCCAGGGTGGTGAGGGTGGAGGCGGTAATCGCTCCCGCCACCTCCCCGGTCCCTTTAAGGACCGCCTCCCCCTTCTCAGCCCCTCGCTCCCGATGGCGAAAGATGTTTTCCAGGACGACTATGGAATTGTCCAAAAGCAACCCTATCCCCAAAGCCAGACCTCCAAAGGACATGATGTTGACAGTGAAGCCCTGAAAGTACATGAGGGCAAATGTGGCAACGATGGAGATCGGGACAGCGGTTGCAATGACAAAAGCGCTGCGGAAGCTACGAAGGAAGAAGAGGAGGATCAGGGTAGCCAGAGCGCCCCCCCAGAGGGCGGCAATGGAAACATTCCTGATAGTGTTCCTGATATAGCGGGCCTTATCCCTCAAGACCTGCACCTTGACCTCACGATGATCCTGGTTGATCCTGTCGATCTCCCGTTTGACCCTATCAGACACGGCCACGGTGTTGGCCGTAGGCTGTTTGCGTACCCTCAGAACCACAGCGTTGCGCCCGTTAAGCCTGACCACATTGTCGACCTCTTCATAAGAGTCCACGACCTCGGCCACGTCCTTCAGATAGACGGGCCTACCGCCGCGCAAGGTCACCACCGTATTGCGAACTTGATCCAGACTGGTGAACTCACCCAATGTGCGGACCGTGACCTCGAGATGGGCCCGGTCGAAGTGTCCTGCAGGGAGGTTTACGTTTTCGGCCCTGAGGGTACTCACAATATCCGCAGGGGAGAGGTTGAGGGCTCTCATCTTATCGAGAGAAA
>JAPUHZ010000459.1 GCA_027297485.1 Deltaproteobacteria bacterium | reverse complement strand
TGAAGCGAGGCCTTAACGGAGTCTTCTGCTCGCCTGCGTTCCGTGACGTCAACCAAGAAAGTCCGGCTGTATTCAATTTCGCCGGTTTTTTCCCTTTGCAAGACTCCGGTAAGGAGCACATCCATCACGTCGCCGTTCTTTTTCACCATCTGGTATTCAAGTTCACTGGAAAAACCAGTTTTCCAGAACTCCGGTAAGGCGACCTCGAGAGCGTGGCGGCGGGATTCTTCGGTAAAAAAATCCGTGGTTTTGCTCCCGATGACTTCGCTACGCTCGTAGCCTGACGCTTTCAGCCAATAATCATTGACCGACAACAGATGTCCGTCACGATCTATCGAATGCATCATCACTGGTGTATGGTCGTAAAGGTCGCGATACCGCTCTTCGCCCTCGCGTAACGCTTCCTCGGCGCTCTTTATTTCGGCGTAGAGCCGGGAGTTGGCGATGGCGCCGGCGATCTGAGCGCCGATCAATTCCGCCACTCGAATGTCACCATCGCTGTATGCGTTGACCTCTTTTGATTGTAGGCTCAAAATCGCCACCACTTCCCCTTGGGAAATAAGGGGAACTACCATGAAGGAATTCAGGCCGGCCCGGTATAGAGGAACCATAACGGGGAACAGGTCAGCTATTTCTTGTTCGCATCGGGGCTGGATTAGCTGAGTGGTCTTGGTTCTGGCCGCAAGGCCGCTGACCGACTCCGATAGCGGAATCGTTCGACCTAGAGGTAACTCCGGTATATCGATCCCAGTGACGCAAGTATGAATGGCAGTCCCGTTTTCTTGGTCGATCACGTTGATCGACAACCGGTCGAAGTCAATCAATTTCCCAACTTCGCTGCCAATCTGCTGGTAGACTTGATCAACGTCCAAAGAAGAGTTGACGAAGCGCCCAATTCCCGCCATCACCAAGTTTTCCTCAGCCCATCGCCGCTCTGCTTCCTCCGCAACCTTCCTTTCGGTGATGTCGGTTATGAAGGCCAGGGCGACATCACCATCTTGCGTTGGGCTGAAACTGAGCCCAATTTCCAAAGGAACGATGCTCCCATCCTTTCGTAATCCATGCAAGTCGCGGCCCATGCCCATGCGCCGCACTTTCGCCTCGGAGAAGTAGGATTCGCGATGCGCGGCATGGCCTGGCTGCAACTCTTGCGGAAGCAGCATGTCCACCGGCTGTCCTAGTAGTTCGTCACGGCTATAGCCAAAGATCTCCGAGGCGGCATTATTTACCTGCACGATTTCGCCGGTCCCGCTCGTGGCGATGATCCCTTGCGGCGCGGACTCTAGCAGTGCCTGGGCTTTGGCCTCGCTCTGCCGGAGTTCATTCTCAACCTGCATACTCCGCTCGTACAATTGAGCATTTCTTACTGACGGAGCGATCTGGCTGGCGACGCGCTCAATTATGGCCTGTTCCCGCTGACCAAAGGCGGCCACCTTTTTGCTCCTTAGGATCAAGGTGCCAAACACCTGACCCTTGTAGACCAAAGGAATGTGTATGCTGGCAACCAGCCCCATGTTGGAGAAACCCGGGTCCGATGAATATTGGGGTTGAGAGGATATGTCTTCCGCGACAAGAGTTTGACCGGTCATAAATACCTCTTGTGTCCGGGTGCCCTCCAGGGGCAAGATATGACGCTCATCGTGTACTGGCGGCGCCTGCCCGTGACGATATTTATAATTGAACGTGCCAGAGTCCTGGTCAAACACCGCTATAGCTATGCGGTCGAAGTCCACTAATTCGCCTAATTGTTGGGCGAACTCCCCATATACATCGTTGATGTCCAATGTGGATGTGAGAACTCTCGCTACCTCGTCCACAACTGCCAATTGGGACTCCAACCGCACTTTCGAGGCTCCTTTCATACCCTCGTCAAATCGAAGAACGAGCACTAACCGGGCCGCTAAAGTTGTCATGAAGCGTCTCACAATAGCGGCCGCCTCACCACCCGGATCCCTGCTTGTCATGGCGACTGATCTGGCCCGCAATCCCCGTTGTAATGTTTTGTTCACCTAAAACGGGCTTTTGTAAACAAACCGCCATACCCGCCCTTGTTGTCCTGTATATTCAAGGTGATTGACCGACTCAATACCACTGGCCTCCGGTTAGTTCTCAGGCAACAAAAAGGGGAGGCTTTCGGCCTCCCCGGATGGCTAGGTGCCGTAGTGAGCGGTTCCTAGGTAGTCAATAGGCCGCGTTCGCTGGCGAGGCGAACCGCCTCAGCACGGGTTTGGACACCCAGCTTGCGGTACACATTGTCGAGGTGAAACTTGACAGTATGGATTGTTACGGACAGCTGAGTAGCGATCTCTTTGTTGTGAGCGCCTGACGCCAATAGCCGTATCACGTCGATTTCCCTATCGGAAAGACCTGATGCCTCCTTGTTGTCCATTTGCTCGATAAGGCGCTTGGCAACCGCAGGATGGAGTTGCGAGCCCCCTTCATGCACAGTCCGAATCGCGTTCGCCAAATCGTCTCTGCTCACGTCCTTCAGCAGGTATCCACCAGCGCCCGCCCGAAGCCCATCGAAGATGTATTCGTCGGTGGCGTACACGGATAATAGAATCACCCGGGTCTTTAACCCAAGTTCGTTGACCCGACGCAACGTCTCTACGCCGTCCAGCTTGGGCATACTAATATCGAGAAGCACCACATCTGGAGCGAGCGTCTGGATTTTTTCTATTGCCCCCTCACCGTCTTCCGCTTCGCCCACAACCGTTATTCCGTCGATCTGTTCTAGCGTGTTAAGAATGCCCCGGCGGAAGACTTCGTGGTCATCCACGATCAGAACCCGAATGATTCCCGGACCTCCATTCTGCGAGAGGTTGGCGGCGGTAGAGTCTTCCTCAAAAACAGAGGGGCTTCCACTACGCGGCTGGAACGGGATAGTTGCCTCTATCTGGGTACCAACGT
>JAPUHZ010000458.1 GCA_027297485.1 Deltaproteobacteria bacterium | reverse complement strand
GAGGCAGAGGAGAGATAGGGATGATCGCCACCGACGTGATAGAAGGATTGCCGGAGGGATTCAAGGTACTTAAAGAAAGCACAGATCAGTTGTGAGTTTTGAACTGTTAGTTTTGAAAAATGAAGCGTACGAACTTAACTCAAAACTTAGAACTAAATACTAAAAACTTTAGCGTTCTCTCCCGAGGTTCCCTGCAAACACGGAGTTGGGGGAGGAAACTTGGCAGGCTTCTGAAGGGGGGAGAGATCATTGGGCTCACCGGGGAGTTGGGGAGTGGAAAGACCTGTTTTGTGCGGGGGATGACCGAGGGGTTAGAGGTTCATAAAGAGGTATGGGTCCGCAGTCCCTCTTTTACGCTGATCAACGAATACAGCGGGCGGCTGCCGATCTATCATATCGACCTTTACCGGCTTGGCAGTAAGAGAGAGATGGAGGAGTTGAGTCTCCGGGAGTATCTCTTCTCCGGGGGTGTGTGCGTGATCGAGTGGTTTGAGCATCTTCCCCCAGAGGAGGTTGAGGAGTATATGCACGTTGCCTTTGCGTACACTAACGGCAGCAAGCGGAGGCTGACCTTAACAGCCTATGGCAGACACTATGAGGGGATCATCAAGGGGTTAAGGCAAAATGCAGATTGCAAAGTTCAAAATGCAAAATCAAAGAAGAGAAGAGGATTCTAACTTTTACACTTTGCAATTTTCATTTTGCAATGCGCCGAAGGCGGATGGGATAATGGGAGTAAGCAGAGTTCAGAAGCCGGGAGCCGGAATTCCTGTGGGGAGGCGGGCTTCTGAATCCTGGATTCCGACTTCTGGATTCTAGAGAAGGGCAGATGGCTTTGATCGTGCAAAAATATGGCGGAACCTCCCTGGGGACAGTGGAGCGGATTAAGCACGTCGCCGGAAAAATCGCTGCCGCGCAGCAAGCAGGGCATGAGCTTGTCATTGTGGTTTCTGCCATGACTGGGGAGACCAACAGACTTCTCACACTGGCCCACCAGGTCTCCGAGACACCGGATGAGCGGGAGCGTGATGTCCTATTGGCCTCAGGGGAGCAGGTTTCTGCCTCACTATTGACCCTGGCAATCAGAGATTTGGGACTGCGGGCGCGCTCCTTTTTGGGGCATCAGATACGGATCGAGACTGATAGCGCCTATGGCAAAGCGAGGGTTAAGAGTATCGATTCGACCCGGGTCGTCCAGGCATTAAAAGATGGAGAGATTGTGGTGGTGGCTGGGTTCCAAGGGGTAGACGAAGAGGATAACATTACAACACTGGGTCGGGGTGGATCGGATACCAGCGCTGTGGCTATGGCCGTGGCCCTCAACGCCAAGACTTGCGAGATCTATACAGACGTAGAGGGTGTGTTCACCACCGATCCTGACATCTGCCCCACGGCCAAGAAGTTAGGCAAGATTTCTTACGAGGAGATGATCGAGATGGCAAGCACCGGCGCCAAGGTTCTCCAGATCCGCTCCGTAGAGCTTGCCAAAAAATTCGGCGTGTCTGTTCATGTCCGCTCCAGCTTCATGGAGGTTGAAGGGACATGGGTAGTAGAGGAGGATGAAAGTATGGATTCGGTTTTGGTTTCCGGCGTGACCTATGACAAGGATGAGGCCAAAATCACTCTCCTGAGAGTGCCGGACCGCCCAGGACTTGCGGCCCAGATATTTACTCCTATTGCAGAGGCTCACATCGTGGTGGACATGATCATTCAGAATGCCAGCGAGGAGGGCACCACTGATTTGACTTTTACCGTGCCCAAGGTGGATTATAAAAAGGCGATCTCCCTAGTTGAAAAGACCGCGCCTGCTATCCAGGCCCAGGGGGTCACGGTCGATCCTAATATCGCGAAGGTCTCCATTGTTGGTGTGGGGATGCGGACCCATGCAGGGGTAGCGGCGAAGATGTTCCAGCTCCTCGCACGCGAGGGGATCAACATAGAGATGATCTCCACTTCCGAAATTAAGATCTCTGTGGTGATTGAGGAGAAATATACAGAGCTTGCGGTTCAGGTGCTGCACGATGCGTTTATCGACAAACGGGAGAATCTATGAAAGACGTATTGATCTATGACACAACCCTGAGAGATGGCTGTCAGGCGGAAGATATCTCCTTCACGCTCGAAGACAAACTCCGTATCGCGGAGAAACTTGTAGAGCTGGGGATCGACTATATTGAGGGAGGCTATCCCGGCTCCAATCCCAGGGATGCGGAGTTTTTTAAAGAGGTAAAAAAGCTTAGGTTAAAGAAAACCAAGATCGCCGCCTTTGGTACGACGCGAAAACCGGCAGCTAAACCCTCTCAGGATCTGAACCTCAAAATGCTCCTGGACGCGGATACCCCGGTCGTTACCTTGGTGGGCAAGACTTGGGATCTCCATGTGCGCGACGACCTGAGGATCAGCAAGAAGGCGAACCTAGAGATCATTGCAGATTCCATTGCCTTCATGAAGAAGCGCGTGGACGAGGTGATTTTTGATGCGGAGCATTTCTTTGACGGTTACCGATCGAGCCCGGAGCATGCCCTGGAGTGTCTTAAGGCGGCTGAGGAGGGTGGGACGGACTGGATCGTTCTCTGTGATACCAACGGCGGCCGTCTCCCGAGCGATATCCATGACGCCATCGCCGCCCTTAAGGGCTCGGTCACAGGGCACTTGGGGATTCACTGTCATAACGACGGGGAGTTGGCCGTGGCCAACACCATGGCTGCGGTGGAGATGGGGGCGCGTCAGGTGCAGGGGACCATTAATGGCTTTGGCGAGCGGTGCGGAAATCTCAACCTCTGCTCGGTGATCCCTAACTTGCAGCTCAAGATGGGAAAGAAGTGCATCGAGCCTGGGCAGCTAAAGAAGCTGCGTGAGGTCTCCCACTTTTTCTATGAGCTTGCGAATATTCATCCCGACAAACATCAGCCCTATGTCGGAAACAGCGCCTTTGCCCATAAGGGCGGACTCCATGTATCGGGTGTCCTCAAGAACCGTGAGACCTACGAGCATATCGATCCCGAGATCGTGGGTAACCGCCAGAGGGTTTTAGTCTCGGATCTGGCCGGGCGGAGCAATATCGTCTACAAGGCCAAAGAATACGGGATTAAACTCAAGGGTGGAGATCATGCCGTGCAAGAGATCCTGCGCCGGATCAAAGATCTGGAGAGCCAAGGGTACGAGTTTGAGGCGGCCGAGGCATCCTTTGAACTCCTGATCCAGGAGGCGTTGGGGAGGAAGAAGAAAAATTTCCGTCTGGTTAGTTTCCGGGTGATTGACGAGAAAAGAAAAGAGGAAGAGCCTCCAATCTCTGAGGCCACGATTATGTTAGAGGTGGACGGGGTCATGGAACATGCGGCGGCGATGGGCAATGGCCCTGTGAATGCTTTGGACCGGGCCCTACGAAGGGCCTTAACCAAATTTTATCCTTCTCTTAAGGAGGTGCAGTTGCTGGATTATAAGGTCCGGGTCCTCTCTTCAGGTGAGGGAACGGGCGCCTCGGTGCGCGTGTTGATCGAGTCAGGTGACAAAAGGGATCGGTGGGGAACTGTAGGGGTTTCCCGTAATGTGATCGAGGCAAGTTGGCAGGCCGTCGTGGATAGCATCGATTATAAGCTTTACAAAGATTTGAAACACGTAGGAAGGTCAGGTCCCCATCACGCACGGCCCCCGACAAGGAGGTCTTAAAGAGCGCCAAGCCGAGGATAACAAGGTCCTCGTTAAGATCAAAGAGGTGCTCCAGAAAAAATCAAACATTAAAGATTAGCTTAGGAGAAACGTGAATAACTCAAAAGGCGGAAGGCCGAACACGGGGGTAGGATGCGTATCGCCATAACCACGCTCGGTTGCAAAATCAATCAGTATGATTCTGCAGTGATTCAGGCACGGCTGGGGAGTGAGCAACACTCCCTCGTGCCTTTTAATGAGAGGGCTGATTTTTACATTATCAATACCTGTACGGTGACGGACCGAGCGGATTGGGAAGCGCGCCAGCTCGTTCGCAGGGCCAAGCGGTTAAGCCCTGAGGCGCGAGTCCTAGTTACGGGCTGTTATGCTCAGGTCAGTCCCCAGGAGGTGGCACGATTGCCGGGGGTAGATTTTGTTGTGGGGCTGAACCGCTTAGATGATTTGCTCCGCTTCGTTAATCAGCCCCACCGGTCTGACGAAGAAAAAGTATCGGTAGGGGAAGTCAAAAAGGAGCGGGGAGTTCCAATCTTGGGCGCCAAAGGGCTTCCCGGTCACACGCGCGCCTTTTTGAAGATTCAAGAAGGCTGTAACTATTCCTGCACCTACTGCATTATCCCGACCGCTCGGGGACTGAGCAGGAGCGTTCCTGCCGAAGAGGTTCTGAATCAGGTCCGCTCCCTTGCCGAAGAGGGTTTTGTCGAAATCGTCCTGACCGGGATTCACCTCGGTGGTTACGGACACGACCTCAAACCCAAAATGGATCTGACCTCCCTGCTGGAAAAGATCATGGAAAGCGATTTGATTCCGCGCTTGCGCTTAAGCTCTCTCGATCCGCGCGAGCTTCCTGACCGCCTGTTGGACCTCCTGGCTCAATCCGGTGTGCTCTGTCCTCATCTCCATGTCTGTGCACAGGCAGGGGAAGATAGGATACTTAAACAGATGCGCCGCAACTATGACACGGCCTATTATCGGGAGCTCATTGCCAGGGCACGCGAAATGCTGCCGGACGCGGCATTGGGTAGTGATATCATCGTGGGGTTTCCCGGAGAGAGCGAAAATGACTTCCACTGCTCCATGGAATTCTTCGATTCACTGCCCTTGACTTATTTTCATGTTTTTCCCTACTCCATTCGGACTGGAACTGTGGCGGCCACCCTTCCTGATCAGGTACCCCATGGCGTTAAAAAAGATCGGGCCAGGAGGGTGCGGGAGCTGGGGGCGAAGAAGAAGAGGGAGTTTTGCCGACGTTTTATCGGACAGCGCGTTTCTGTCTTGGTGGAACACGCCGTAGAGAAAACGAGTGGGGTCTATAGAGGTTATAGCAGGAACTACTTGCCGGTTTTGCTTCACGCCGAAGAGGATCAGATCAACTGCGAAGTGGAAGTTTTACTGGAGGGATTGGAAAGTGGTTGGCTGAGGGGGAGGGTGGTGGAAAGGATGAAGGGATCAAAGGATCAAGGGGTCAAAGGACAGCAGGCAGAAGGTTTTTAGCAGTCAGTGGTGGAAAAAGAGCCACAGTTATTTCTCTTGCAAAAAGAGCTCGGGTACCTTTTTTCCGCTCCTGCTCTCCTTCTACGCTGTCTCACCCATGTCTCTTACCGCCAGGGAGAGGCGGATGGGTACAACGAGACCCTGGAATTCCTTGGCGATGCGGTTTTAGATCTTGCCATCAGCGATCTTCTCATGCGCCGTTTTCCCGAAAAAAGTGAGGGAGATCTCTCAAAGATGCGTGCCTCGCTGGTCAACACTGCCGCATTGGCGGAGAAGGCAGCGAAGCTGAATCTAGGCGAATTTCTTCGCTTGGGGAAAGGGGAGGAGCGCAGCGGCGGGAAGAAAAAGGCATCCATTCTTGCGGGGGCCTTTGAGGCCCTTCTCGGAGGGATCTATTGGGATGGAGGGTATGAGGCGACTCGTCGGGTCGTGGAACGTCACTTTGCTTCGCATATCAGAGAAAAGAAATTAGGGCAGCAGGATTATAAGACGCGCCTTCAAGAGATCAGCCAGATGACGTTTCATGCTCCCCCCACTTATACCCTGGTAGCGGCAAGTGGCCCGGACCATGCGAAGCGCTTTGTAACTGAGATTGCCATTGGCGCAAAAGTCCTGGGCCTAGGAGAGGGTAGAAGCAAAAAACAGTCCGAGCAAGAGGCGGCCAAGAGGGCCTTGGAGGCATTGCAGCAAAGTGGGGAGGCTGGCGAAAAGGGCTAATTTTTGGATTTCTATTTTGTTTTTGAGAAAGTCTCGTTCACTGTATGGGCAAAGAATGCGAACTTTAAAAGCCTCAGATCGATTTCTTACTAGGAAGCGCCGCATTCGATACCATTTGCTTATCGGCTTAAATCTCTGGTTAGTGATTGCGCTCGGTTCGACGCGAGTCCTGGCGCAACCTTCTCCTGTTCCAGTCGAGGTTGCCACAGTGGTATCCCGAGCCATTCAGGAAGAGGTTTCATTCATCGCTACGCTGGAGCCTGATGTTGCCACAACCGTGGGGGCAGTGGTCGCTGGCAGGGTCATCCGGTCTGATGTGAAGGAGGGAGATCGCGTTATCCTGGGAAAAACTATCCTCATCCAGCTTGATCGGACCTCAAGGGAGATTGCTCTCAGGGAGACGCAGGCGGCTGTCGACAAGGCCCAACAAAAATGGGAGGAACTCA
>JAPUHZ010000457.1 GCA_027297485.1 Deltaproteobacteria bacterium | reverse complement strand
GCTGTGATGGGCTTCAGCCATCGCGACTACTACGTCTATGTGCCTATGGATTGCACGGCGTCGAGGGATGAAAAGGAGACGCTCCAATCCTTCTCCCTCTATACCGGATTTGGCTACCGGTACAATGTCACTATGACACAGGTGGATCTGATTACCCTGCGGCCGACTTGACGAGCTTTCCTTTGTTTCGCCGCCGGATCGAGGTTCCCCGGAGAAAGAGATTACTTTTGACCCCTCCCACAGCCTGTTGATCTAAGAACCCTCACCTTCATTCAGATCGAGGCAACGTCCAGCTCTGCCTGGAAACCAACGAGAGGTGAACGTCTCTGCAGGAAGATAGAACAGGTCCATGTGACCATCAGCAGATACGATTTTGTTTTCCATATAACACCTCCCTAGGGATCTTTTGTGCTGGTATCACGTGCTTGATTTCTTGTCATCTACCGCCCGCCATGGTTATTTTTTCTTCTTCTTTTTCTTGAGCTTCGCCTTTTCACCAGACTGGATAACGTACAGCACAGGATCATAATCGCCTCTGGCTTTCTTGATAAAAATCACATCCCCTTTCTTCAAATCCCCTATTTTGATCTCGTCGCTGGCCTTCTTGATCTTAGTGACCGCTCGGTCGATCGGTATAACGATAGGTCGTCTCTTCCCCATCACCTTCAGGAGGATGGTTCTTTTCCCCACCGTATCAATCACCCCGGATATGTAGGGGGATGCTTTTTTCTTCTTCTTTTTCTGAGCCTCTGCAGCCTGGACTGCTCCCAGAAAAAACACTGCCGCCAATAAGACCACCCATAGCTTCCCTAATCTAGTCATTTTGCTCAAACCTCCTCTCCCTGTTTCTGCCATAAAGAATTGTGGCAAGCCAACTGTCAACGGGCTGAGCCGAAAATAACCTCTTCCACCTTCCTCGCATGCTCCTGGAAGCCATCCTCGAAAATTAGGTGGGCCGTCCCATCGATCTTCGGTTCTTCCCCTTCAGCATACAGACCAACAAGGTTCTGCTGGCGTTCTGGCTCAAACCCCATCTGCGGAACATGACTCTCAACAAGGGTGCAGGGTTGATCTGATCGATTCCATGCCCAATGCAAAGCCCCGCTGGGAACACGCGAGAAGTCACCCTTTTTCATCAACAACCCCTCAGTATCAACAAAGATCCAAACCTCGCCGTCGATGCAATAGTTCAACTGCTCACAATGGTGCACGTGCGGATAAGAGTGCCTTTAAGAAGCTGCCTCAGCTTGGTCGTCCTCTTTATCGATCCTCCCATACCCGTTAAGATTCAAATTACCTGTGTTGCATGGTTGTTACTTGGCGATTGTATGGAACGTGGTCGCCTCAGGGGGCGTTAAAAACCCTTCGATACTCCTTGAAGTATTTTTTGTAGTCCTTGTCCAAAGCGGTATCGGTAGGCAATAAATTTACCCCCTCTACAAGGTGTGGGGGTTTAGGCTTGACATCGACTCTTACTGGTACGCGCGTGGTCTTGACCATTAGCTCCTGTCCCCTTTTCGAGAGCAAGAAGTCAACAAAAAGCCTGGCCGCGTTGGGATGGGGCCCCTTAGCGGCAACACCAAGAGCATAATGATAGGCGATGACCGGATTAGCCCTTACCCATTCTATAGGGGCGCCCATCGCCTTCATACTTTCCATCCTAGGGGTGTATAGCACAACCCCCACTTTATACTCCCCGGCAGCCACTAGTTGAGCCATAAGGGTATGGCCTGCACGGAAAGTAAGGTCTTGACCCGCCAACTTTTTCATGAAGTCGAGGCCTTTCTCACGTCCCATGACCTTCAACATGTTCGCGAACCAATTCGTCTCCTCCCGATCTATGACCATCTGACCTTTCCACTTGGGGTCGAGGAGATCGGACCAATCCTTTGGAGCCTGATCTGGTGGCACCAGTCTGCTGTTATAGCCTATAGTCGCAGGGTTCATGTAGAAACTCGTCCAGTGCCCTTTCGGCTCTCTAAAACCCTTCGGATAGAACTTAATCTGAGGAGAAGCATACTGTGCAAAGAGCCCTTTCTCCACAAGAATGTAGGCCTCAGAAGAGCGTATATTATAGACATCGGCGAGATATTTATTGGCTCTCGTCTCGGTAAGTATTTTTTGCAAGAGCGTATCTGATCCGGCACGGTAATGCTTGACCTTCAAGAAGGGATATTTTTTTTCAAATGGCTTTATTAAAACCCGTCCAGCTTTGGTAGGTGTCGACCCGTAAAACATTACGGTCCCTTCTTTTTTGGCGCCCTCAATGAGTTTCTTGACTCTCTCTTTTTCCGTTTCCGCACCCGCTTCGTAATGAAACAAAGTAAGGCTCAGTACACCCAGGAAAATCAGAAACAACGCTTTCTTAACGACTTGCATCTTGCCCTCCTTTTCTTCCTTCTTTGCCGAAGGTCTTTCTTAGGAACGGAATTAATCCGTCCTTATCCGAGATCACAATTGCATGGTCGGAAAATGGTGGAAAACTCATCATCTCATCTTTCCCCTTTGCTAACCTGTTTCACATCAGGCGTGGTAAGGGATGAATTAGCGATCGGGCCTGTGGCCCTCACCCTCGGCCAACCCTCCCGTTACGGATTCGCCGTCCCCACTGCTAGGCTGCGCACGGGCCCCCTCCGCCCGCCAGGAGATCAGGTACTCCATCACTTCGGCCAGGGGCAACACGTCGGCGTATTTTCGATTCATATCGAATAGGTTGATGGCATGGGCCGCTTCGTGGCGGTCGAAAACGCATTCTTCTACCACGATCATCCTGAAGCGATACGTACACCCATCAACAACACTTGCGCGTACACACCCGCTGGTGCTCTCCCCACAGGTAATAATAGTATCAATACCCAGGAAGTTTAGATGGCCCATCAGTGGCGTGCCCCAAAAGGCGCTCGCAGAGGATTTGCGTAAAACCGCTTCTCCCGCAAGGGGCTTTAACTCATCAATAATGTCATACCGACGCCTGCGGCGCTCACGGGCTTCCGGGCTCATGGCAGCGTTTCGCTCTGCTTCACGACGGACAGTCTGCGCAACACCAGCTTCGTCTTCCAAACCTGTCACGTGGACAATCGGGATACCCACCTCCCGGACTGTCCTCAGCAACGTCTGAATACGGGGCACCGCATTCCAGCCGGCAAGCCCGCAACTGAGCGGCCAAGTCTTTACGGCTTCCAGTAGCGGCTCCGGCTTGTCTCCAAAAACCCACCGGAACAGATCGATGAGAAGCAGAGCAGGTTTCTTTCCGAATCCAACGCGCTGACGTCCTACCATGGCCAGATGAGCACGGTCCTGCTCCGTGAGAAAACGATCCCATACTCGCTCATTCATCGGACTCCTCCTTTTTCTCCCCTCTCGGGCAATGGCAGATGGCAATGCTTACAAGTAACGGGGAAGGAAATTAACCCTATTACAGTTATACATTCAGATGGTATTATTCGGCGGCGTATTTTTTCTCCAACTCAAGGTAGTCGGGAAGGTTCAGCATCGCTTCGTAATCTTTTAAAGGAGCCATCCGGTTAGCAAAGCTCTTGGTCGATTTTTCATTCTTGAGAACCGTGAGCATATCCGTGACCGCCTTGACCACCGTGTACCTGATCGAATTGCTGCTGGTCATCGTGAATCCAAGGTCCTTCGCTTCGTCGAAGGTGATGTTGCCGACCCGAATCGCATCATCCAAAAACATAAAGCTTACTGGACCCTTGATCGCAGCGCGGATTTTCTTCGCCGCGGCGCGAGTCTTATCCGCGTTACCCTCTTTGCGCACCCAGGAAAGGGCAATTAGGGCCATATCCGCCCCTGCATCTTCATAGGCCTTTGCTCTCCTGATCGCCTCGTCCAGGCCGTAGACCGAATCGGCGTCCGTTCTCGCCGCTATGACGAAATCCGGATCCTGCCGGGCCTCCTGGGCCGCTTTCAGCTTTTTTATCTGCTCCTGCACCGAAACGACCGGTGTCCCTCCTTCGAGAAGAGCGCATCTCTTGGGAGTGACTTGATCCTCCAAGGAAATCCCCGCGGCTCCCGCCTGTTCGAATTCCCTGACGGTCCTCATGACGCCCAACGGCGTCCCCGAGTAACCCGTGTCCGCATCCACAAGCAGGGGAATGGACACGGAAGCAGCAACGTTCTTCGCATGGTGGGCCATTTCGGGCAAGGTGATAAATCCGAGATCCGGCAGTCCCAATATGCTGGCGCCTGTAACATTGCCCAGGAGATAGATCGCGGGAAAACCAACTTTCTCGGCCAACCGCGCTGTGATGCAGTCGTACACCCCAGGGGCGATCGCCAGTTCATCTCCACTTAGTAGCTGTCTCAGTTTCGTGGTCTTTCTCATGGATCCTCCCTTGTCCGGTGAACTAAAGAAACAAGAATCCCGGGTTTCTTAACGCTTTGCCTTTTTTCTTCTCCCTTTTCCCATTCTCCCTTTTCTCTTTTTTCCGAGGGTATTTTTCAGGAAAGGGATCAAACCTCCTCTATCCAAGATTTCAATCGCGTGGGGGGAAAACGATGAACACTTTCTGGTCTCCCCATTGCTTATGTTTCGGATCTCCCCCAACTGAAGGTTGATCTCAAGTTCATTGCCTTCATTCACGATTCGCGAAATATCCGGACACTCGATTGCAGGTAGACCAAGATTGACCAGCGTTCGCAAATAAATACTGGAGATCGATTCCGCTACGACTGCAGCTATCCCTGCGTCTCTTAATGAACGCGGAGCCTGTTCGGAGGTGGAACCCATCCCAAAATTGATACCAGCAACGATGATATCTCCATGCCGGACCTTCTTGTGGAACTCGGGGTCCACTCCAGCCATCACACCATTAATGTTGCCCGAATCCAGGCAATCACCAAACTTCCAAACCCTGCCTCTAAATAACGTCTGCATATTCAATCTCAGAGAAACTCCCTTGGATCGACTATTTCACCAGCAACGGCACCGGCAGCCACGGACGCTGGACTTGCCAGATAGATCTTTGAATCCCGATCTCCCATACGACCGGGAAAGTTTCGGTTTCCCGACGATAGGCAAACTTCACCTCCTGCCAGGGAGGGCCGAACACAGATCCCACACTCCGAGGTGGTCACCAGCGCCTTGGCCTTCTGGAACACCTCCAACAACCCTTCCTCTCTCGCCTGGAAGAAAGCACCGTACGAAGCTGGTGTGACCACCATCCGCACACCAGCGCGGACCTGCTTACCTTTAAGAATCCGAGCGGCAACACGCAGGTCCTCAATTCGCGCATTAGAGCAGGTTCCAATAAATGCTTGATCGATCTTTGTCCCAATAAAATTACTGATCGGTTGACCATTTGATGGCACGCCTGGGGCAGCCACAAAAGGCTCCATATCTGTAAGGTCAACCGTATAAGTCGCTTCGTACTCGGCATCGGGGTCGCTCTCCACTATCTGGAAGTCCCCTCTGCCGACTTGCTTTACATAACCTATACTTTTCTCGTCTGGTGGAAAGACGGCATTTAGGGCAACCATCTCGACCGCCATATTGCACATGGAAAGCCGGCTATCGATGCTGATATCTTTAATCGCATCTCCTTTATACTCAATGGTTTTATTAACGGCCCCGTTAGCACCTATATCCGCCATGATCTTGAGAATAATGTCTTTTCCCCAGATCCATGGAGGACATTTACCCACGAGGTCAAAACAGACTGCAGAGGGAACTTTCAACCAGATCTTTCCCGTAGCAAGCACACCTATTGTCTCTGTGAAACCGATACCAGTGGAAAAACAACCCAAGGCCCCGTAAGTGCAGGTGTGGGAGTCAGCACCTACGATGAACTCACCAGGTTTTACGTGACCTCTCTCGACCATGACATTATGTCCGATCCCCCCCATCTCCCCTTCGTAAAGCGTCGCCCCCTGCTCTTCTTTAAACTTCTTGGCGATCAGCTGGCCCTCTGCCCTCTTTTTGCTGCGAGCAGGTTGCTCATCGAAGTTGATTATTACCTTATCCGGGTCCCATGCCTTGGTGACACCAATGTTGTTCAAAATATCTTTTAATACCCCATAAAGCCCTTTTGGGTCTTCTGCCTTCGCGAATCGGAGATCCTTGATGTAGAGCTTATCAACTTGAGCGTTGATCATATCCCCAGCGCGGATTTTTTCTTTTCCAGACGCCCGTGCACAAATTTTCTCCGTTATGGTCATTCCCATAGATCCGACTCCTTACGATCCCCCCTTTATAGGGCCTGAATCACAAACTGTCAAGACGACCATTAGTTTATGGGATGCTTGTCAAGCAAATCGGTGGTCCCAGATTTGGGTCACTTTTTGGGACCGTGTGGGCGGGTGTTTTCACTAAAAACGGCGGCTACTTAGCGAGTCTCAGAGACTGGATTCCTTCGTGAGACGCCATTAATCGACGCTTTAGATGCGTCCTACACAGGGGGGGCGACACCCCTAGCTATTTCCCTCCTTGACGGTGCCCTTCTGAAGCGATAGAGGAGCTTTATGTTTGGCGACTACAACAGCGGGTACTGGATACCTGTACTGATA
>JAPUHZ010000456.1 GCA_027297485.1 Deltaproteobacteria bacterium | reverse complement strand
CGCCAGCTTGTAATAAAGGATCCGATGGCAATTGGGGCAAAGAATCAGTTTGTCGTTTCTGATGATCTCATTCCACAGCTGAGGGGGAATGTTCATGTGGCACCCTCCACAGATCCCTTCTGAGACTGCAACCACAGCCTTACCTCCACGGCGGGCAAAGATAAGCTCGTATTGCCCTATGAGATCCCCGCCAAGCTGAGCAACAATTTCTGCGCGGACTCTCGAGGACTCGGTAACTGTTCGCTCGATCTCCGCAATCTCCGCCTCAAACTCCTCTCGTCTCCCGTTCCACCCCTCCTCCAGCTCCTTCAGTTCTGTTTCCATCTGTTGTTGAACTGCACCCTTGGTCTCCAACACCTCCATGACCGCGAGCAGTTCCTCTTCTAATTGAAAATTTCCTTGCTTGATCTGATCAATCTCGCGCTGCAGGGCCTGAAGCTCTTTAATGTTTTTGATGCGGTTCATCTTCATCCTCTTTTCCATCGTCTTACCGCTTTTCTCCTGCAGCGACTGCTCTTTTTCCTTCCGCAGTTTATCCTGCTCGTCCCAGTCCGCCTTGAGAATACCTAGTTCGGCCCTCTTTGCCTCTATGTCCTTTTCTCTCAATTGGATCTGCGCCAAATGCATTCTCTTGGTGCCCTCTTTTTCTCGGATCTCCTGGTCTACGATCTGAAGCGAAGCCAAGAACTCTATCTGCTCGAGCAACTTAATACCTCCATTACCCAAAAAAAGAATAGCACCCATGAGGGTGCAATTCTCCATCCAAATTCACTTTTTTATCGAACCGTTTGAGCGTAGCTACCTCCACTCCTGATCAGACCTGGAACCGTACTATTTTTATCTGGGTTTGCACTTATTGTCAAAGGCTCAAAGCAAAATGTGCCGGTGGCGGCCTCGGAAGGCATTTAGGCAGGTGCCCGCACCTCCGTCATCCAATTTTACCCGGACTGCCTCTTGAGTAGCTTCTCAATAGCATCGTGCAACTCCCTGTAGGAAAAAGGCTTAGCGAGGTAATCGTCACACCCGCTTGCCAGGCATTTATCCCTGTCCTCGGGTAAGGCCTTGGCAGTGGCCGCTAATATAGGAATCGCATGAGTCTTGGGATTCTTGCGTATCCGACTGGTCGCCTCACTCCCATCCATCTTGGGCATAAGCATATCCATGATAATCAGATCAGGGAGCTCCGAGCCAGCCATTTCCACAGCCTCTGCGCCGTCTTTTGCAATTGCAACGTCATAACCCAGCACTTCCAATTCCTGTTGCATCACCTCCATCGTTGCCGGGTTATCTTCCACCAATAGAATCTTCGTTTTCATTATAACCTCCTCATATTGGACTACGCCCTGATGGGCAGTCGAAACGTGAAAGTCGATCCCTGCCCTTCCTTGCTTTCTAAACCAACTATTCCCCCATGAGCCTGCACAATGGTCTTTACTACAAAAAGACCCAAGCCGCTCCCCTCGACCTTGCCCGCGCCCTTGAGACGGCGAAATTCAGAAAAAAGGAGCGCTATCTCATCCTGAGCAATACCCATCCCGGTGTCCCGCACACCAACACAAACGAAACCACCTTCGGATCTTGAAATCAGAGTGACCGTCCCACCACTGGGGGTAAACTTGATCGCATTACCAAACAGATTCCACAGCACCCGGTCCAGTTGGCCCGCATCACCCAAGACCTCGGGGAGGTGATCATCTAGATCCAATCCGAGTGAAATGCCCTTTCTGTGTAGCGCCCCCATTTGTTGTTGTCCTACCTCCCTGAGAAGAACATTGAGCTGTATCGGTCGCGGAACCAGCTCCATCTTCCCCGCCTCCGCCTTGGATGCATCCAAGAACCCTGTGACCAACATCACGATGCGTTGGGCGTTGTCCTGTATGCGTTGAAGCGCCTCCAGGCTTTCACGGTCCGCAGGCCTCTCCTCAAACCGACCGGTTAGGGTCTCAGCGTATCCCATAATAATCCCGAGGGGATTCTTAATATCATGAGCTAAGGCCGAGACCAGTTGGCGTTTAATGTTCTCGGTTGCCTCCACCTTTTCGGCCCTGACTTTCTCTTTCCTCGCTTGGTCATCCATATAGCCGTAGAGAAAGAAAACCCCGAAAAGAAACAGTATACGAAGCAGCAGATCCGAATCCAGTCCAGAAAAGGACGCACCGGAGGAGGAAGTATAGACCGCCGAGACGGCAGCAATGATTAGACACCCGGCTACGATCTTAATCAGGGTATCACCTGTGGCCGCAATAAAAAGACCAAAGAAAAAAACAATAAAGAGGTCCCACGGGCTCTCCCAGCTTAACCCCATCGACACTGCTACAATAATGGTGTTCGCGACCACCAGGGCCAGGGCAAAGAACCTGTGATCGAAGGCCCCTTTCGGGAGATATTTGAGCACCGCAATCGAAGCCAAGAGCACAAGGAGCAGGGCAATGACCCAAGGGTCTTCAATGTCCCGTTCCTTCTTAAATAGCACCGGGTAGGCGGTGACCACTACCACCCAGCACTGGATAAAAATAAGGATTTTCTTTCTGTCCTGTTGAAGAGAATGAGCCGCGGACCATTTAACAGCATGGGTCAAGTGGAGCCCGATATCCCGGATTCTGACCCCCCATCCTTTTTCTGATCGAGGTTCACTCCGCTGCTGTATTCCCCTTGTTATGGATCCAAACATCACTTACGCTCCACCGAGGGGACAAGAAAGAGATAGCGAGAGAAGCATTTTGACTTAGACGGGTACTGTAACCACAAAGATTGACCCTTTACCCGTTGCCGATTCTACCCTTACCGTTCCCCCAAGAAGATCGGTGAATTTCTTAATGATGTACAGCCCCAATCCCACACCGCCGTATTGTCTGGTGTCCGAGCTGTCTATTTGGCGAAACTTCTCAAAGATGACAGGCACCGCCTTTTCCGGGATGCCTATCCCCGTATCCGACACCTTGAACTCCACAGACCCTGTCTCAGAAATGTAGATGGCCGATATGGTCACAGAACCCTTTTCCGTGAACTTGATCGCATTGTTAATAAGATTTTGCAGGATCTGCTGAAGCTTTCCTCTGTCAGTATTCATTACCGGTAGGTTTGAGGAATAGTCCCAGATCAGGGCAAGATCTTTATTCATAGGAACATTATAAGACGACTGGAGATCGCTAAGAAACTGTTCCGTACTAAACTCACGATTGTCCAGCTTGACCGCCTCAGCCTCCATTCTGGTTGCCTCCAAGATACTGCTAATCATGCTTAATAGCTCCCGGGAGCTACTCATGACTTTTACCAGAGAGCTTTCCTGCCTTTCGTTAAGATCCCCTAACATCTTATCACAGACCATACCCGTATGCCCCATAATAACATGAAGCGGTGTTCTAAGCTCATGCGACATGACGCTCAGGAATTCAGACTTCACCTTGTTTGCCGTCATGAGTTCCCGTGCCAGACCCCTGGTTTCCTCATAGAGATAGGAATTGTAAATCGCCATAGCCGCCTGGCCCGCCAGCGTGGAGTAAAAATCGACCTCTTCACTACTAAATTGATATTCCTCTTTCATGTAGATGGAGAGGACCCCGAGAAACTCTTCTTTAGTAACCAGTGGGACCCCCAAATAAGAGACCACTCCGTGTTTCTGGAAAAACTCACGGTCCTGTCCCAGCGAGTCTGTTCGGACATCTCGAATCACCAACGGGGTCCTGGTCTTGAACACCAAGTCGAGCAGACCGGTCCCGCTTTTCAACATGTGAGCTTTCCACTCTTCTTCATCAACATTGCGAGAGGCCTGAATATCCAGCAGCCCACTCTCCGTGTTATATAACATGACCGTGCTGACAGCGGATGAGGCGAGGAGGTGCTCAACTTTTTCTAGCAGGATGTGTAAAATAGCGTTGCGATCCAGAGTCGAGGTAATGGCTACGAAAATTTCGCGCAATGCAACCAGACGCTGTAGATTTTGCTGGACCTGCTCATCGGCCCGCTTGCGTTCGCTTATTTGTTTTTCTAACTTTTCGTTAGCCGACTTAGCCTGCTTCCCGTAAAGCCACGCCGTTTGAGCTAAGTGGATTGCCAACGCAAGCAGAAAAGCGGCCAGCAGCCCCACGACCACCACCGCTCCGGAGAGAGGGGATGCGCCGTCAACCACCAGCTCCGGCGTCGGCAGGTCAATGCCGAAGTAGACAACGATCAGGCCGATGAATCCGGCCATTCCAGAGGCTATTGCAACTCGTGCACTACCGAACCCAATCGACAGCAGGCCCAGGCCGCAAAGAATAAATCCGAGCGCAGCGTTGTATTCGGTCGGCAAAAAAGGTGCCACCACCTTCACCAGATTCCAGTCCACTATCAACGAACCCGCTATGGCTATTAACCCAGAAGCCATAGAGACTTCCCCTAGGACCAGCACAGAAACCTTCAACAGGCTTAAAGATGGACTATCGTTTTTCATGAATTGGTCTGCTTGCTAGCGCACACAGGAACAACCGCAAATCATATGCCAAGAGAAATAGTTCTAACTGTAAAATAACCCAACATTTCCATCCGGATAGACTGCTGGCAAAAATCGCATCTCCGCACTGGATGGCAAAAGACAAAATTTTATCAATGCTGTCTCTCAGCCCAAGTTGCTGCCACCAGGGGATTGAGAAGATCACTGCTGGTGGATTCTTCCCGAAATCCCTCGGAGGAGCAGGTCCTCCTCGATTGCCAAATATTCTGAGAGGGGTCCTTTCTTTGTTCTGGATCGCCTTGAAAAAAACAGCATTCACAACGCTCAGGTTATCAGGTTCCTCTCGGAAGTGTGTCGTTTATCGGTATCCTGGTTATGATTACTTTCACGCTCCAGGGGAACCGTAACCAGGAAGGTTGAACCTCTACCCGGTTCCGTTTCCACCCTTACTGTCCCCCCAAGCAGATTGATGAATTGCTTGACGATGTAGAGCCCCAAACCTGCACCGCCATGGGACCTCGTATTGGAACTATCCAGCTGGTAAAACTTCTCAAAGATGAGAGGCAGCGCCTCCGGCGGAATGCCTATCCCGGTATCCGCCACCTTGAATTCTATTGCCTCTGTCCCAGGAAGGTGTTGGGCCAATATGGTCACAGAACCCTTTTCTGTGAACTTGATTGCATTGTTAACAAGGTTCTGAAGGATCTGCCTCAATTTCCCGCTGTCAGTCTTTATTACCGGCAGATCTGGGGGATAGTCCCACGACAAGGTGACCTCTTTATTCAGAAGAGCATCGTAAGCCGCTCTTCTTAGCCCGTCAAGGAAAT
>JAPUHZ010000455.1 GCA_027297485.1 Deltaproteobacteria bacterium | reverse complement strand
AAGCGAGAAGGGGGAGGACCGTTTAAAAAGCGATAAAAATCAGTGCGAAGTGTTTCTCGCGCAATAAACGGTCTTAAACCGATGCTTTACCAGACCCAATAGCCACTTCGGAGAAAAAGCGGCTAGCCGAATTCTTATGTCATGACGTTAGGCGGTGGCTTTGGGTTACCCTGACAGATTGACGTTGCCACGACAGGAAAAAATGGCGAGCATCCGGCAGTCAAACTGGGATCCCGCTAGTCGATAATCGCACGGAAGGAATTGTCAAATGAGACCCCTTTTCTCTTACCCTTCACCTCCCCCTGCTAGCCTTTTTCACGTATGCGTCAAATGGGCCTGAGATCCGGATCACCTCACGCACGGGATAATCAAGCATGGGAAAGACGATCACAAAGAGGTCTCCGGCAATGCCCAGCTCTTTCGTTTCTTTAGTGACGGGAGGAAACGCAAGGGTTCGTAGCGCTGACCTTCCGGTGAAGGTGGCGAACTCGACCCGCTTCCCTTCCGGCGTAAGTGCAAAGAGTTTGGCCGAGCGCCTCTGTGCGACAAAGAGGTTCCCGCCAGGGCTGAGACTCATGCCTGAAGGTAGGGGACCGGTGTGAAGTAATTTAGGCTTGCCATTTGGCAGAGAGACACGATAGATCTTTCCCGAACCATCCATATGAGGGGTGTAATGGGCTCCGTCACTCCCGATCCAGAGATAACCACGAGGATCATAGGTCAAGGTCCGGCCTCTACCGACGTTTGAGAGAAATCGAGGATTGAGAACATTGCCCTCGGAGTCAAGCTTGACGACTACCCCTAGTGCATCGTCGACAACGTAGACATGCCCAGCCTGGTCAAACGCGATCCCTTCGGGGTCTTTCAGCAGAGGCGATTTTCCACGAGCGGGCGGTCCACCGGCAAACAAGCTGGCTCTGCCTGATGGGCTCAACCGATAGACGCTGCCGAATCCCTTGGAACGATCACTCGTGCTGACAAAAACTTCCCCTTTTCTGTTCACCCCTGCCTCATCCGGGTCGGAGAGGGGAGGGCCAAAGAGAAATTCGCCTTCGTTTTTGGGATTGATCTTCGCCCCTCCAGGTGGAATCCGGTAAATTGAGGCCGTATCCCGTCCATAGATCTCCCGAAGCCGATTCGCAGTGCGCGCAAGATAGAGAGTACCTTGAAGATCGAAAGTTAAGGTCACAATAGCTGGGATCCCTCGCGCATCCCGACCTCGGTCTGGGTCAAAGCCTGTGCCCGTAACATAGGTGCTCACAGTAAACCCAGGCGGGAGCTTCATCCCATCTATGTCGAATCCGCTCCATGCGGTTCCCTCTAGGAGGCAAAAAACCGCCAGGGCCAGCCCGGCCATTAGCCGAAAGGGTATAGAAACGTTCGTGCGGATATTCGGGTTTACTATCTCTGGACAGCGCTTCCGAATTTGACGGTTTTTAGAGCAGTCAACATTCATGCGGAGAGATACTAGTATAATTTCGTGATAAACCCAAGTGATGCAGGAGAGGTCGCCTGTCTCATTAACAACGTAAATAGAAATCCAATAAACTTCAGACCAATCGTGAGCGGATAAAGAGGATCACCCTCTACCAAGGTTGGATCATAAACTGAGGGTCAAGAAAACCAAGAAGCGAGCCATGAAAAAAATATGGGTCATCGGATGCGCGGTTATACTCCTTGCAGCCCAGCGGCTCATGGCTAAATTGGGGAGAATAGGCTCATCGCGTCCTGATGTCGAAACAGAGGTCTCTAAGACGGTAAGGTTTGTGCCAGAGGACTTAAGCGTTTATGATCGGCATAGGGAGCTCAATGAGGAGTTCGAGAGGATTCTGAAGGTCAAGTAAAGGTATGCGTGATAGGGTCCCAATAGACACCTTTTTTAGTTATGAGGCATGCCATGCGATCAATCTTTTCGTTCGACCCGTCTAAGCTACGGTTACAGGTTTTCCCTCCTTGGCGGAACGGGCCATGGCCTCCAGCACTGCAGTGCTGTGGACGATCTCGGCAAGCGAGACCGGAAAAGGTCTCTCATCCTTAACAGCTGCGGCAAAGGCCTCGAGCGCAGCTCTTTCAGTGTCGAAAGAGGGAAACTCGATAACCTCAGGCTTGCCCTTAACGGGACGGAACTCAAACCGCGAAGCTCCTCGAATCTCGCCCCACCCCTCCGTGCCAAAAACGTGGAGCCTTTCGAGATCGGCTGTTACTCCAATTCCCGCAAGAAACCCACTCTGGCCGCCTTTGAACCGTAACAGTGTCGAAGTGGTATCGGCGATATCGACTTGCACCTTGAGGCGTAACCCTTGGGTGTGGACTTCCGCAACTGGCCCTAAGAGTTCGATCATTTCGTAAAGCATGTGGTCCCCGAGAATGCCTGGCGGAGCCTCTTCGGCTGAGGCCTTCCACATTCCCGGCCGATAGTCAGCGAAACGGTTCGCGCAGAAGTTCCCCTCTACGTGGAGGAGTTGGCCGAGAGCACCCGCACGCACTCGGCGCCGGAGTTCATCCATCCCTGGGAGGAAACCTCGGCTGTAGCCCATGGCCAGCACTAGTCCGGCTTGTTCCGCTGCTGCCCGAGCAGCGTCCGCGTCCTTGCGGTTGAGCGCCAAGGGTTTGATCGTAAAGACGTGCTTGCCGGCCTCGATCGCCGCCAGGGTCTGCGGCACGTGGAGCGAGTTGGGAGAGGCGATCACGACCGCCTCAATGGCGGGGTCGCTGAGGACCGTATCGTAGTCCGCACTTAAACTGATGCCCCGTTGCGAGGCGAAGTCCTTTGCCTTCTCGAGGGTCCGGGTGACGCCAGCCCCGAAGCAGATGGCGTCGCTCTTACCCTGGACCGAGTTGACAAGTCTCTGGCCGAACCGGCCAACACCTATGATTGCTGCATTTAAGGCCGCCATCCCGTCTCTCCGCTCCCGCTATGGGACTCTACTTGACCTTGAGAACCCGCTCAAACTCTTGCAAAAGCTCCTTCTGGCGGTCGTAGATGTTTATGTCCTCCGGCACAAACCTTACTTCTTTAGGAAAGTTTGTCTTGACGTCGAGGCGAGAAGAACCCGTTCTTCCCAGTTTAATCATGAACTGCTGTGCTTCTTTCGACAGCGCAAAGTCAATAAAGAGCCTCGCCGCATTTGGATTCCTAGCCTTTGCGGAGATCAAGATCGGATGGAGTTTGTTTACGATAAAAAGATCAGAGCTTTTTACCCACTCTACGGGCGCCCCATGTTTTTTTATGCGGTCGATCTGGTGTATG
Source organism: Deltaproteobacteria bacterium (assembly GCA_027297485.1). Next base: position 3,171 of record JAPUHZ010000455.1, on the reverse strand, counting down.
TAACAGAGGCAGAGAGGAAATTCCCCCGCGGCAAGACCTTGCGCCTTAAGGGTGAAGCCCACCCGGAACTGGAGGTCCTGCTGGCCGAGCCTTTCAAGAAAGCGGCGTCCCTTCTCAGGCCCCATCGTTCGTAGCACGGTGTCGTACCACGCGATTTCCCTTGGATCCTTGGCAATCTTTCCCTTCCACATAGGATTCAGCAAATCTTCCCACGTCTTTGGAATCTTGTCTGGAGGAACCATTTCCGTATTATAGGTAACACCGACGCCATTGGCGTAGGCGTCCGCCCAATAACCCTCCGGATCCACGGTCCCCTTGGCAAAGTGCTTGGCCTCGGGCGAGATATACTTAGCGAAGATTCCCGACCTGACGAACGATGGGGCAAATCGGCTCCCCATGGTCACGTCAAAGAGAGCCTTGCCAGCTCGATGCTCCGTCTGGAGAAGCGGGATAAGTCTTATTCCGCCCAACCGTCTCACCTTCACTTCTATAAACGGATACTTCTTGTTGAAGAGCGCTACATATTTGGTGTGATCGACCACCCCCATAGTCGTATACCAGTGAAGCTTGCCCTCTTTCTTCGCCTCACTGACAAGATCCGACCATCCTGGTCGAGCGATACCGATAAGGATCACAAGGAAAAATAGAAATGAAAGTGTCACAATGAAAGTACGTGCCATCTTGTCCTTCCTCCTTTCAGGTAGTTAGGCGCGGTCCGCTTTCTATGAATTCAGAGGACACCGGCGAACCACACTTTCCCTATGCCGGTGGTGAGCATGGCTTTCGACCCGGCGTAAGAGGCACGGAAAAAGGCCTCGGGAACTCATCCGTCTCAAACTGCCGGTTCACCAATTCGTTAAGCTCTAGTCGAACCTTTGACCAACACCCCATGCAAAACTCCCCTCTGATGGAACTATCTATCATCCTGCTTCCTCTCTGTACAGTCCTAGCGCCTTCATGGTGGGCCAATCATTGATAGAAAACAGGATAACGTCCTGATCGAGCCTGTTTTCGTGACTGTGCCAATACCAGGGGGGAACGACAAAAATATCTCCTTGGCTCCACTGCAGCCTTTCCTCACCCACCACGGTTACTCCTTCCCCACGAATAGCATGGTACACAGTGGTGCTCGTGTGGCGGTGGGAACGAGTTTTCTCCTCTGGTCTTAGAAGCTGAACTTCGCAAGAATACGTGGGAAGGGTAGGCCCACCGTTGAAGGGATTGACGTATTCCAATCGTACCCCGTCAAACGGGTCTCCCTCGCTCTCTTTCAAGGTCAGAAGGGTTCCATAGGTTTCCTGCCATCGATAGCGGAATGGTGGAGTTGAAAACGATCTCTTCATCCAGGTTGGCCGTGCCTTGCCCAGTATCTTGGAAGAATAACCGTCGGGCTTTTCCACAGGTTGCTGATCCTGGACAAAATTTTCTTGGAACTGCGCGCCAAAATAACTGACCAAGCGGACATCAAGACCATCAAGCCATATGATCGGCTCATCGGAACCGTTATAGTGGTCGTGCCAGGTCCAGTTGGGCGTCGTGATCAGATCCCCCTCTTCCATCGTGAACCGCTCTCCCTCAACAATGGTACACCCATGTGGTGATCCTTTAATGACATAGCGAATCGCGCCCGCCACATGGCGGTGGGCCCGCGCAATCTCACCGGGTTTAACCATCTGGACAGACAAATGAATGGTATGGGTCATCCCTCCCGGCAAGCTGGGATTTCTCAACTGAATAGTCCTTCTTCCCGTCTGGTCCATCGGTACCAACTCCCCAGCCCGCTGGAGGCCTTCATAGATATCAGCCCATTTCCACAGATAAGGCCTTATTCGGGGAATTCGTGCCTGCCGGTTCCAGTGACCGTTCAAGTTTCTTTCAGCTAACCACCGATCCAAATCTGACACCTGCATAAAAACCTCCTGCGCAGAGTTTGCCTCCCCCCTTCCAGGATCACCTGCTAGACACCCTCTTCTAAAGCGCTACTCCTACCTTCAGGAGCACAGCCCGGACGTTGGAGCACTCAACCATCCGAATATCGACAAAAGGCACCAACGACGGATCCCGAAGAAGACCGCTAGTCTCCAACATATCGCTGCCTCTTGTTTTTCTACTCAGGACGGCTCAAGGACATGAAAGGGCTTAGGCAAATAGTCTGACGGCTACCCCCGCTTGGCCGTAGTCTAATACAGTGCGGCCAAAATAGTAAAGCCCCGTATTGCGCCGTGTATAATCTAACCCAATGACCATTCGTTGCGCCATTTGTAATTCTAACCCTCCGTGGGCTCATTAGTGAGCCCAAGGAGGGCAACAATGGAGGAATTCATTATGGCACAACGATCCAAGCGGGAGTATTTACGATCCATCTATAAGCGTTACCGACAGGCACCACGTGCGAAGAAGAAGATGATTTTAGAGGAGTTCTGCAAGATCTGTGGCTACAACCGTAAGTATGCCACCTGGCTGCTTGAACCAACCCTTGCCCAAATCGGCTGTTCCTAAACGGACTCTATCTCGGTCTCCTACTTACAGTCAGGTAATGGTGAGGATACTGGCGAAGGTCTGGGAGGCCTCGGGGTATCTGTGCTCCCAACGGTTGAAGGCCGCGCTTGTGCAGTGGCTTCCCTGGATCAGGCAACGCTTCGACCTTACCCAATCGTTAGAGGATCAATTCCTGGCTATCAGCCCGCGTCAAATGGATCGGCGGCTCAAGCCACACAAGCACATGATTCCCATTAAGACCGATCATTGGGATGTGAACACAGCAGGTCCCTGATTCACCACCTCTTTTTCAGAAGTACATAAAATGACTATACAAGGCTCGCTTTTCACTTTGGCTCACCGGGTGAAACGAAAATCCTTGAATCGCCTAAATTCGTTCACTTTCCAAAATTAGGTGGTGGATTTGGGAGGTTACCTCGAGATTGATCTGGTGTCACATTCAGGGGCCTCAGCAGCTGGGGAGTTTGCCCATAGCCTGGACTGCGTCGACATTGCCACCTGCTGGGTAGAGCGCAAGGCGGTCATAGGTAAGGGGGCAGCTTCGCCGTGTTGAATGCCGTCAAGGAGATTGAATCCAAGCTCCCTTCTCCCCTTCGAGGAATCGACTCGGACAACGGTAGCGAGTTCATCAACAGCCACCTGTATACCTTCTGTCAACAACGACCAGCCGGT
>JAPUHZ010000454.1 GCA_027297485.1 Deltaproteobacteria bacterium | reverse complement strand
GGAGGCGGCCGTCGTCCGATTGAACCAATTCGCGCAGGATGTCGGACTGCTAACCGGACCGATTCCATATGAGCGCGTGGTGTCCGCAAAATTCATGCACCTGTGGAAGGAATAGCTGCTCGGCTTTATCCTATCCCTCATGCTACGTTTTAGAACTGTCGAGATATCAAAGTCTGAACCCGTGACTGAGCGAGAAAAGAACCAAATACAACGGTTGGAAGCAGCCATAGTAGCTTCAGGCGAAGGAGCTTTTGACTGATGCCGTCCCTACGCAGGAAGGAATGCACACTCCGTCAGGATTAATCCTTTCCGTTTCCTTACTCCCCGCTTAAAAGTTCCGGAGCCTTCACAGATCGTGCCTAACAGCAACTAGGAAAAAAGAATTAAAGGAAGATGGGGATGGAAATCAAGTATGTTTTGATTAGCTGTGATTCGTATGGTCAGCTTGGCAAGGAAGCCTTTACAAGCAGCATGTCCAAGGCGCAGTTGACATAACACCCTGTTATCGGATACTGTCTGCGGCGAAATACAGATCCATGGCGAGTCCGCTGCCCCCGCTAGCTGCTTAGGACTCCCAAAGGGGGGTTGGCGCGCGGTCGCTGGCAGAATTCTTGGGGCCCCGATGGCTGAACCCCAAAAGCGAATTCCTATGATTAAGTGAGTTTAACCGGCACGGAACTGGCACTGCCATAGTCCCACACACTACCGGGCACAGACAAAATAAGAGCTCCGAGCAAATGATAGAAATGACTCTTGAGGTAAGAATAGAGAAGTCAAAATCCCCCCCCCGGGGTATATGTCAACCCGACTTCAAAGGGAGAATGGAGCAGCAGTTCCTCTTATGAGTTAGACAGTATCCCTTAACGGATAATCAGGTCAACACGATGTCGGCTCGAAAGCAAGCCTCTGTGCGATGAGTCGCAGGTGACCGCTTCTTCCGGACGTCAGGTGCGACCGGAAATGCCTAAACCTCCCAACCCTCTTCGGAAAGATCAATCTGGTTACCATCGGGATCGTGGAGGTAGAATTCTTTGTACGGACTACCCGGCGGTCTTCGACGCAGCTCGACTGGAGGTTCGCCCGGATACAGAAATTCAGCCGATTGCTTCAAACGTTCTTCTATCCCTTTGATACTAGGAACGTGCAGGCCCAGGAGCTGCACGCCTCGCTTTGTTATTGGAGGATTCTTAACCAGAGCCAGATTGATGGTTCCGTCCGATAGATACACCGCTCTCGTGCCCGTTCCCGAGTCCATCTGGCCAATTCTTTTCATGTCCAATGCGAATTTATAAAAATCGGCCAAGCGGTCAGGATCCTCCGCTTTGATCGCAACATGGCGAGCCGATGAATATTGTTTATCAGTACCTGGATCCCAGTTTCGTTGACTGAGTTCTATATCGTTGCCTTCTGGATCCAGAAAGCGTTGATCTTCGTAACGCCCGTCGTCTGGGCTCGCTACGGGAGTAATGGCCGGTGTTAAGCTTGCTAGCCGCCGATTAGCTTCAGCAAGATTGTCGACGTAGAAACCGATATGGTTGATTCCTACTTCGGGAAGGACGACTCGACCATTGACAACCATGGCTGCGCCTCGACTCTGGCCGACACCTGGTTCCTGTTTTTCGTTCGTCAAACCTTCGCGTATTTGAAGGCAGTTTAGGTTAAAGTAGCCATCGCCAATATAGAATGGAACCGGAGTATTTTGCACCGGGTTCCAGACTTCTTCCCAGCCAAACACAAGGCGGTAGAATCTTGCCAGCCGACGGTTGTTTCTCGTACACATCGCCATGTGTGTTATTGCGCCCATTTTTATTCTCCTCTTTTTGATTTTCTCTCCTATGCTTTATGCTATGAACTCTAATGATCTTCCGCACATTTCTGCTACATCAAAGACTCGATGTATGTCACCACCTCAGGACTGACTCCTTTCAGGAGACCGTCGCGAATGGTTTCCGCCTTTTTACCACCCATCCAGAGCCACTTGAATCCAGTCACGCGCTCCAGCGTTCTTGCAAAATCCTGGCTCTTTATCAATGCGTTGAAGGACCCTCGGAGAATCTTTATTTTGTTCTCCGGCACACCGGGGGGCATGATGACCGACCGGCTCAAGGTGCGCAGGCCCGGCCCAAGAAACCGGGCGGCTTCAGCCGGCACGCCCGACACCGGTTTTCCCTTGATCTCCCTGTAGACCTCCTCGAACGTGGGGAGATCAAAATCAATCCGGGGGTCTCTGACCACTTTGCCTTGCGAATTCATTTGACCGCTCTGCCATAGGGGTATGATCTTTCCCTCCTGAATGGAATCATACATGATCCCTCCCTTCAAGATGTTGACCAGGCTCCAACTATACAAACTCGCCTCGCCCCGTAGCATTGCTGCGACGATCTGGGCGGTTCCACGATAGCCCAAGGATGTCTTATAGCCGCTCTTAACTCCCAGCAGCCCTAGAGTTGTTTTGAGGTACATCTGCCCGACGTCCGGATTCCCCCTGCCTGGAATGACCAGCTTAGCGGGGTCAATCTTGGTCAAGTCAGCGGCGGTCTTGACTCCGGTGACGGCGTGAACGAGGACGATTCCCGGCTCGACGCTTCCCGCAAGGTAGGTCAGCTTACTGACATCGAACTTGCGGTCTTTGTCCAGAATCTGATTGAAAGGCAATGACGAGGGTACCACAGCCCAGGTCAGTCCGTCTCTTTTTGCGACGTTGTAGAGATAGGTCAGAGCAATTCGTCCGCCGGCCCCCGGCATATTCTGAATGATGAGGTTGGGCTTGCCTGGAATGTATTTGGCCACCCCCCGGGCCACAAGACGGGCACTTGTGTCGACTCCACCCCCCGGGGTATAGCCCACTAGGATGCGGATAAGTTTGTCCTTGTAAAGAGGTTCTTGCGCCGGCGACTCAGGCAGCGCGGTGAAGAGAAAAAGACCGATGACGATCAATGTCGTCAGTGTATATTTTATACCCATATTACCCTCCTTTGAATTTGTTTCGAATTTCGGATTTCGAGTTTCGAATTTGTAATTCCATTCATACTTGGCAAGCTTTGCCTCTTTGCGCGAGTCATCTTTTCTAAGATTCACGAGTAAGCTTCATAGATTAATGAATGATAGGAATTTCCTTCTGAGGGGTGAGCCTCCGGACAAAGTTAGCATCACCACGCCCACAACTGTTTAAGACCCTCCCTCTTCACACACAGATAGAATGGTAAGGGCATAGACCTTTGTCGCCGCGACTAGGTCCGAGATCTTCATGGCGCGATCTTGCGCCCCGGTTAAACTCTCTTTCTGTCTCGGAGGGCCATAGCACACCGATGGAATGTCGACTTCGTTAAAAACGTTCAGATCACGCCACATACTGGTTTCTGCACTGGGGGGGCTGGAAGGATCCGTGCCGAAAACATATCGATGAGCGTCTTCTATAGCCGTTATTAAAGGCTCTGCGTCCTTTGCAACGTAACCGCGCGAATATTGGTACACGAAAACGTCGCAATCAATATCCAGATTGCGGATGAGCTGCTCAATATCCCTTTTAATGACCCTCGGGTTTCCCTGCGGGACCAATCTGACTTCAAAGTACAGGTCACAATTTCCTCCTGAGTATCTTACACCCATGACTTGTGCCTTTGGAACGATCGTCCCACCAGAAAAGTCGTACCTCTCCTTTTGCTCGTACTTGATCGCCCAGTCTTCAAGCGCCAGAATGACATGAGCCGTCTTTAAAGAGGCATTAGGATGTTCCCGCAGAGATGAACCCCGTTCGAGTCTTGGTGTGTAAACCGATCTCCCCTTCACATTTATCTTAAGCAGGATGTTGCCACATTCGGCCCTGACGACACCAAATCCCGAGGTCTCGCCCACGAGCGCATAGTCAGCCGTTACTCCCCTTTCGACCAACCACTTCGTCCCAAACCCCTCACCGGGATAATTGATGCCCTGGGATTCGTCGACCGAAGCGGCTCCTGTCTCGAATGCAACGGCGGTGATGATGAGGTCTCCCAGGAGTTGGATTCCAGCCTTCTTAATAGCCCTTGCTGCGATCATAAAGGCACACAGCTGCGCCTTGTCATTGATGACCCCTTTGCCAAAGATGAGATCACCTTCAGTCCAGGCCCCCTCCATTTTCCTGGCGGCCTCCGAGGCACCAGGACCCAGCTCAGGGCCTACATCCATATGAGCGTTTAGGATTAAACTTGTCCCATGATCACTTCCGGGGATGACTGCCACAGCGTTGGTGCTTTCTTCGGTTATGGGTTGCAGGAACCCATTGATCGCGTTCTTCTTTAGCCAGTCGAGAACTTTCTCGGCCACGCGTATTTCCTTGCCATGGGGACTGGGCGTATTACCCAATGTCAGGCAAAGATCAACCAGCTCCTCTCGATCCTTATCAATGATTTCAATCACCCTATCATAAGTCTTCGACCTGTCCATTACGGCAAAGCCTCCTTCAATTCAAAAAAAATTATTGATGCCCCACTTGCACCAGCCTACGAATAGGCTTCCCTCTAGCTGCTCGCCGGTTATTTCTTTGGTACTAGGATCTCCTTCAATTTGGATTTCATGGCAGGATCGAGGTCGTAAAGGCCCCCAAGGGTCTTGGCCGTTGTCGGCCCACCGATTGGGTCAATTTCCAACTTAGACCTCTTGGCCTCAGCAAGGAGCTCTGCATCCCCGAGCGTCTCCATAAATGCCTGTTGGAGAATCTGGAGACGATCTTTAGGCGTCCCGGGGGGTACGGTATAAAGAAACTGCCCGCCATAAACGCTTTCAGCTACATTTAGGAGTTGGCGCGCCTCGGGCGTCTTAGCGTAGTGGATTGCTAAGGGGACATCTTTGATTTCAGGATGCGATTTAAGAGATGTCTGGAGTACCATTCGAATCTTTCCCGATTCTAATGCAGCCCGCGAGATCGCTTTCAGTGTTTGCCAGGAGCCACAATAGCCATGAACTTCTCCTGACTCAAGGGCCAGCCGAACCCCGGCTCCACCCATATATCCATCAATCACCTGCATCGGGAGCCCGATGGCTACCTTAAGAAGCTTGGGGACATCAGACGTACTAGTCCCAGGACCGATGGCCCCAATCCTGATAGGCCGTTTGGAAGCGAACCAGTCTTCCACGGTCTTAATGCCGCTCTCTTTCGAGAAGGTACAGACAGAATGATAGGCGCTAGGCACACCAAGCCAGCCGAACTTACGGCCGTCGAACTTCGTAGCTTTATTACCCATAATGTTCTGAAGAACCAGGCCAGAAGCCCTGGCACCGATCGTTAGCCCGTTAGGTTTTGCTTTATTGTAAATATAGTTGGCCGCGATAATCCCCCCGGCACCAGTTATGTTTTGGACAATCGTGGTGGGACTTCCGGGGACGTGCTTGGCAAAGTGACGCGCAATAAGCCGCGTGTAAGCATCAAACGAGCCTCCGGGTGAATAGCCGACGACAAAAAAGATCGTCTTGTCCTTGTAGAAATCCTCTGCGCGGACCTGTTGGGCCGCGACCAAGATAGAAATAGTAGCGAACAAAAACCATTGAAAAAACCCGTTCTTGCTAAGCATTGTAACCTCCTCTAGCTATAGTGGTTTTTCCCACGTTTCCTTTTGCGCGTACTCCCACATAAGAATCGAACTGAACAATACCCTGAGCGTTTTCCTCTAGAAGAGCCCCTTTGGGCTGACCCCCGTTTCTCACTGTCTGAATGGCCTCTCGAACCATCCGCCGCAACATGATGATTCCGCGATCTGACGTGCCTAAATGCTCGTCACGCTCCCCGAGAAGTCCCTGCGTACCCTGCGTGACGATGTCTTCCTGCCGGATATTTCCTCTGAAGGGCATGTGTTTGCGGCGGTCGTAAGGCTTCACTTCCTGCTTGGGAACTTCTTTTTTTCGCAGTTCTCCTAGTTTTTCAAAAATGCCGCGCTCAGAACCTGTATAGTAGTCAACCGTAAAGATCATAAAATGGTGGTCATCGTTGGGTGTGAGGAACATGGTGTGCTCGAAATGAGAACCCTCCCTCATCAGCACTTCAGGATCCACTTTCGCGTGAACAAATTCCGTATCACCTACTTGAAGGATACTGGGAAGCGCCAGGCTCATCTCATCCACGATCTCCGTATCTTCGGATGCACCCGGCTTCTTGATGACCATCTTCATCCCATACGCAGTCTCGAATGGCTCATATGATGGTGGGTCGTCCTTGCTAAAAAACCTGTCGCCCCAGGTCTGTTTCCCATAGCTACTGCTGCTATGGAGAATCAACACATGGCTCGGGTCCGCGCTGTTCTCATAAAAATTGAACCAGTTGTATTCAAAATGTCTCATTGGCTCGATCTGTCGAATCCCTCCTCGATCTATAAGCGGCGAGTATCTGGGCAATGGGGGTGGATTGTTCGCATTAGGTCCCATGTACGCGAAAATTAACCCGCCGAGTTCTCTCACAGGATACGAAAGATGCTTGACTTTTTGATAGAAGGTGCTTTCCTTTGGTTCCGCAGGCTGTTCCAAACAGTTACCCGAAACATCATAGAGCCAACCGTGATACGGGCAACGAATCCCGCGATCGTCAATATCTCCATACTCCAGCGATGTGCCGCGATGTGCACAGCTCTTCCCTATTAACCCGACGTTTCCCTTAAGGTCGCGGAACAAAACCAGGTCCTCATCCAAGACCTTTAATGCCTGCGGGATGTCGCGAAGCTCCGCAACAGTTCCGACCACGAGCCAGTAACGTCGCAACCACTCGCCCGCTAGAGTACCGGGCCCGACATGCGGAATATCGGCATTCGTAACCGTCTCATTATTAGCCATTGAGATACATCCTCTTATCCTTGCCAAACGACCAAAAACGATGACTCAATCGAGGAAACCCCCTTTCTGTAACTCCTTGTAAAGCGACTGGCGCGCTTCCGGCGGCATCGGCTTTGTCTCCCACTTCGGAAAACGCCGGATTGCGAGTCCCCTCATTCTGAACGTCTCGGCAACAACACCCCTGCCGTACCGCTGAATAGCACCAATAACGAGACGCGCAGCTGTATTCACTCGCTCCTGCAAACCCACGGCCTTTTCATACTCTCTATCCTTGAGTGACCGCCACAACTCGACGCACAGTTCCGGAAGAAAACTGGTAGGAGGATTGATCATACCGGCCACGCCAAAGGGGACCATCCCGAATAGGTCTGAATTGCCGGTAAACACCAAAACGTCCGGCGGAAGAACCTTGACATATTCCAGCATCGCCCCCATCCCGTAGGCGACCTTCATGCCCCGGATGGAGGGGATCTCTCCCTTCATCCGAACGGCAAGTTCCGGCCTGACAGAGATCCCCGAGTATTTCGGGTTCTCATAGATAAAAATCGGCAGAGGCACAGCGTCGGCCACCGACCGGAAATGAGCGATAACCTCGTATTCGGTGTGATCCGAGTAGTAATAGGGAGGAATGACGGCAACGGCGGAGGCCCTCTTCTCAGCCGCATGCAAAGCCAGCTCGACTGTGCTCTGCGCATCTGCGGTTCCAACGTGAATCACCACAGGAACTCGCGAACTCGCCTGGTCGATGATGATCTCAGCAGCCCTCTTGCGCTCGGATATGGACATCACAGGACCTTGACCCGAAGAGCCAAGGACAAACAGACCCTGGACAGATGCCTTAACGTAAAAGTCGACGAGCCTTCTTAGCATCGGCTCGTCCACTAAGCTTTTTTCATCAAACGGTGTAATGACCGGAATTAAGATACCCCGCTCCACGAAACCCCCTTTCAGTCGTCGACCTCGAACCGGTTCCACTGTTTCTTGGGGCGGCTCTTGCCGTCCCAACCGATCTGATCCATGCCGCAAAAGAACTGCAGGTAATTTCCTTCGGGGTCGAGAAAATCATACACGCAATTGCCGCCAGGCCCCTCATGTTTGATCTTCTTCCCCAACCCCTCCACTCCCATGGCGCCCGTTCGCTTCACCGACCGCAATTTCCATAAACTGGCGCATCTCGTCCATGGACATACCCACCTCGGACACGAGCAAGCCGCCAAAATACCGCCGGATTGACATTATGTCAATCTTAATTTATTTTAATAATAAACTAAGAATTTCTTAAATTAATTGGAGGTGAAGAG
>JAPUHZ010000453.1 GCA_027297485.1 Deltaproteobacteria bacterium | reverse complement strand
CAGTTCGGTATTTTCTATCCCAACGCTCTTTGTCCTTTGGGGAGGCCTCAAGACATGAAGGAGTGGAAAAAAGTGAGGTGGCCATTAAGACAAAAAGTACCTTTAAGGAGGTATGGAACAAGGACTTCAATGAAGTTCCTTTCATGACCCTAAGACCGGACGTGAAACTTATCCCTCCGAGGGAAAGCAATCTGGTCCACTTTGGATTTCTCATAAGGAATTTTAACCATGCTTTCGAGGTTATGATCAAGTGGTCATACCGTTGCCGTCAAGCAACTTTTGATAAAAGATTCCCACCCCTTTTCCCTTTCCTCTCAGGTTCGTATTTTCCAAAGGTTTGCCGGGTTTCGCCCCGGCAGACGAGGGCCTTTTGTTTCGGCAAAAGGCCCCAAAACCATTTCCGCCCCTGCGTGGTCCATGGGATTCCCTGCGAGGCGAAGCCGAATCCAGCGGCTGCGCAACTCGCTACGCTCAAACAGTGCTCGCCGTGTCTCCGGATTCGGCTCCGCCTCTCGGCCACGCCGGAAGGCGGGAAAATAGAGAAAAACAAGAGAGGCCTTCTTCTCATAAAAAGAAAGCCCTCTGAAGTGGGAAAGGGGGCGGGAGTCTTTCTAGTAGCCTGAGTCCGTTGCCGTCCAGCAAGCAATTTGTGAAAAAAGGCAGCCGACCCCTTTTCCCCAGGAACTGGTCCTCGGTGGAGGCTTCACGCTGGCCCTTAGATGAATACCGCCCGTAAAAGACTCTGCGTGTCATGGCTTGGTTCCTCATAGTTGGGTGTGGCTGGCGGCGAGCATGCGTAGGTCCTCCACTGGAGATGAATGGCATCACCGCGTCGTGCCATCGCTAACTCCTCCTCCTTCCTTGGCTTTAGCTCTTGGTTCGTATCCGCAGGGCCTTGCGAATGTTGTCTACACGCTTGGAATTGTTCAGTTGCTCCCCCTGTACTCCAACTCCATTCGATAAACCGATCAGGTTCCTCTTAGCTTCGTCAATATCCTGCATGGAAGGAAGTAGGCCAAGCTTGGCCCAGACCGAGTGGAGAGTGATCAAAGTTGAGCTTGCAATCAGGTCGCTTGCATGCTCGCGGTAGACCTTCCTGGCCTCTATCGAAAGCGCGCTGTCAGGACCAAGCATTACATTATCTGCCTTGGCGAAGAAAATCATCGACTTGACGATCTTAGCCCTGATCTTCAAAAACTCCACAATCGGTTTTCCGACAAAATACAGGGCGACGAACCCAAATACGCTCAGAACTGCAGTTATGAGGTAATCCATCTTCGTGCTGCCTCTATTCGTTCATTCGTTCTTCTCTCGCGGGTCGAGGGTGTCAGGGAGGCACAAGTACTGTTGAATCATGAGGCTTCCCTTAGGACCCTCTACAGCGAGGGTCCTTCCGGGCTGGTTTCTGAGGATCGTGCCTCTGGGACCTTTGAGTTTCTTGACGAGGGCTTCCCAGCCCTCTAATCTCGCAGAATTGCACTTATCTTGTGTTGTGTACGCTTCACCGATCACCCACCTCTCACTCCCGGGCTTGCCGGATGGGTACACAGACAGTTTATCCCACAGCACCCACGTGCACTCCGCGGCAGCGACGGACGCCGAGCCGAACATCAGGATCATTGCCAGCATCACCGTTGCTCATCTCATGGCCACCTCCGTTTCATGATCGGATCGGTCATCACTTCTTTTCATCAACCGCCTTGTCGGCAGACGCATACCAACATCCGAGGCCAATCAGTTCAGCTGCTGACTTCCCTAATCCATCGAGGCCTGGAAATAGTGCACGTGCCGTGACGTTCATACCTCGAAGTCTGCGAAGAAACTCATACTTTCGCTCTGCCGGAATAATGAGCCTCGTAAACTGCTCAACGTGCCTTCGATCAGGGAGAGCATCCGCAACAATTTGTCCATGGTCTGCGAGTACCTGGGGCGAGATAGTAGTTTGCATTTGCTGCGCACCCATCCGATCAGTCATGGTTTTCCGCGTAAGAACGTATAGCAGAGACTTAGCATCGGGCTCCAGGAAAGGTCTCCAATCACCCAAGGTTGAGGGAGGCTTATAACCTGCGTGCATCTTCTGAAAATGTTGGATGGTGGTAGCAGGATGTACGACCCAGACCACTCCTGGCCGCCTCAGTCTCCCTTGTACGGCGAAGTACAGAGCCACGAACAGAGACTCAGTCCAATCCAAGACCCGGGTGGGCACGCCGTAATGCTGCATGAGTATCCACCAAGCACCTAGGTCGCCCTCAACAGGAATGGCGCTGGGAGGGAGGTAGTGATGTGCTAGTTCCTGAAACTCCTTGAGAGCCGCTCGTTCCAACTCAATCGTCTGTTGAGCACTCAGCCTCGCGTCGATGGCCTTTCTCGCCAACGAGGGGTATAGCGGCCAATCCGCATCCGCCTGCCCCCGATATATGAACGTAGGCCAGATCGGGTTTCCTATGTCCCGCATAGCGGCATGTTGGACGAACTCTTCCCAACTACCAACGATTTCTTCTCTCACATCCGTTGCCACAACAGCCTCCGTTTTCCCGTATCCCAGGGCTTCACTCCACCAACTCCGCCACCTTCACATCGAGCGCCATCGCCAGCCGCCGCAGCGCGGGCAGTGATGGCGTTTTGTCCCCGGCTTCGAGCTGCGCGATATACCCTTGGGTGACTCGGGCCCACTTGGCGAGTTGGACCTGGGAGAGTCCCTGGTGCTGTTGCAGCATGGCGAGTCGATGTCCCAACCGTCGCATGCTAATAAATTACTCCGAGTAATAAATGGGGTAAAGGGAACATTCTACTTTTTTCTTTCCTGGATGTTATCGATGGGGCCAAGATGACAGATGAAAAGCTTGTCCTGAGCCCTTCGGCTTCGCTCAGGACAAGCTCCGTCGAAGGGCTCACCACGAAGGGAAAGTTAAGATAATTATGAAACACTACACGAGGAGCTAATGTCGGCGTGAGCTATATGAGAAGATTTCTTCTTACAATTTTTGAAAATCCCCATTATGTTTTTACTGCCCCGTGTCGCTCTTAAAAAACCGCTAGCGCCGACGTCCCCTGTCGGTCTACTATCCAAGCCGTGCCAAGACCCCTTGTTGGACAACCTCCGCCTCCGGTCCTTGCTGATGTGCAGGTTTTGAAGCCTGATGGCACGAATGTCCGCCTTGGGGATTATTGGATTAAGAGACCCACTTTGTTGGTTTTCCTTCGGCACTTCGGTTGCATGGGGTGCAGTCAGCACGTCAACGAGCTTTCCCCTCGTCTCCTTGAACTCTACAATCTGGGGATGCGCACGGTTTTCGTCGGAAACGGCGAGCCA
>JAPUHZ010000452.1 GCA_027297485.1 Deltaproteobacteria bacterium | reverse complement strand
TTCCGTAGGCAATGATCAGCGGCATGTACGATTTAAAGCCCGTGCGGCTCTCGAAGTTGACGTAATTACTCCGCTGTGAGAGCCGCACGGGCTTTAAATCGTACATGCCGCTGACCAGCAAGGCGCCCTTGATAATGTCGGCCGGCAGGGCGAAGTCCTTGCGCCAGTCCGTGATTCCAATTACGCCGCCGAGATGGCCACCCGAAGAGTGGCCCGAAAGATAGAGACGGTTTGGATTGCCACCGAAGCTCGTGGCGTTCTTGTAAACCCAGGCGACCGCGCGGCGCACCTGATCGGCCATTGTCATGAGACTGCCTCCCGCGTCCTGCACCCACACAAAATCGGGCACGACGAAATGTGCGCCGGCGGCGAGGAACATTTCGGCCAAGTAGGCGAAGTTCTTGGCAAGGCCCCCGCGCCAGGCGCCGCCGTGGATGTAAACATTGATCGGGGCGTTGGGTCGAGTGGATTTGTAGATATCGAGCTTTTCGATCTCGGTCGGCCCGTAAGCCAAGCGCTCAGGCAGCCCTATGCGCGCGATCGCCCGCTCGCTCGCGAGGCGACGGCGCTCCCTGATGTGCTCGCGATTCGGCGCCCAGCAGGTCTGATCATAAGCGTCGTCGAGATCCTTCTGGTCCATGTCGAGCCAGACGCGCGGGCCCTTCACCGTGGGCGGCTCTCGCCCCGTCGGAGCTGCCGCTGAAGATTCGATCTTATTCATGAGTCTTTCTCCTTAACAATCGTTCCAGAACCGCAAGCGGATACCGGTTCATGCTACTGCCGACGCCAAAAGGGCGTTGTCTTCTTACTCCATCCTGACGTTTTTTGTGAAGTCGTAGTTGGGGGATATATCGCTCTCAAAAGTCCAGAGGACCCTTTCTCTATTCCACCCGTTGCTGAATGCCTTCTTCAGAAAAGAGAGAATCAACTTCCATGCATCTTTCGCTGCCTCTTTGCGGTACCTACCGGGCATCGTATCGTTGAGCCAGCCGTGCGGCACATTGGGATAGATGCGTATATGATAGCTTTTATTCGACCGTTCGAGACAGCCTCGGAACCGAAGAACACTGTCGACCGAAATAATGTGATCGGCCTCACCGAATATTCCTAATACCGGGCAGGAAAGCTGGCCGATGAGGCGCTCGACCGGCTCGGGTCGAAGCTCATTGGTGAGCCACTCCTTTTCTCCCACGGCCCCGTAAAGAACCACGGAAGCGGAGATGTCGTTTCTGTGCGCGGCGAGAAGCAAGGATTGACGGCCCGTCTGACAGACACCAATGATCCCGACCCTCGACTCGTCCACGGCATCCTGCCTCTTCAGATAATCCACGGCTTCAGCTAAATCTCTTAGGACCTCATCATCTCGCAACTCCACTCTCACTTCACCCCGTTGTAAGGTTTTTCTGTCGCCCGTGAAGCGGGAAAAGAGATCGGGAGCAAGGGCTACATAACCTGCCTGGGCAAGCCTCAAGATGAGATCTTTCGTGTGCCGGTCAACACCGTACCTTTCGTGGAGAAGAATGACCGCCGGCCGCTTACTCTTGGCTCTGGGTAGGGCGCGAAAAGCGGCGATCCCGCTGTTGAAACGGACCGTTAAAGGCCGAAGTCGCGTTGTTCCCTGATGTGCCACAGTTAACTTCAAGGGCCGGAAAGAAAACCCTTCATTCTCTTTTTAACTCAGATGCGCCATGTTCATAGACTCCGCGATGCATGATCCCATAGAGATCTACGGATGTCAGAGCGCAGTATTCGAGGGTGTAGCCTTCCCTCACGTCCGCGTAACCGTCTTCGAGAACGCGCTCCATGACTAAGCGGTTAAAGCTGCCGTGACCCATGACCCCATCGTCGTGCTCCTTAAGATCCGCCTCCTCATGCGTGGAAAAATAGATCGCCTGCTCCCGGCTGAATCCGTAATGGGAAGTGAGGGCCTGATACCAGCTCGCTGCCCAGTGGCCGATCGGCTCCTCTGTCAGCATGGAGAACCACCACTCGGCCACCGTCCCTTCCCACAAAAGGCCACGCTTGAAATCGAGTATCGCACGGGCCTCCGGCAGCATCGGCCGGCGCAGGACCTCCTCCTCTGATAAGCCGAGGGCCTCGGCGGTCTGCAACATGACCAGGAGATGGCCCGGTGGTTTCGGGTGGATGAACTCATCGGCCACCTTGGCGCCAAACGGTCCTAACAGATCCAAATGCCTTTTGAAAAATCCGATGTGCTTATGGTAGGAGGCCGCGATGAGGGTATTAATCTCTATGGTAAAGGCCCCCCAATTCTTGAAGAAGAAACGGATCGTCGAACGAGGCAAGGTCCCCTCTAAGAGAGATTTCATGAAGGCCCCTCGCGTTACTCGCTCTTCCCATCGCCTCAAAACCTTCACGTTGAGTTGATTTACATAGACCTTGGCTTCCCGAGAACTCATCTTGACTCCCAACTTCGGCGCCTTCAGATCCATAGTTGTTTTTTCCTCAGAATTTCGCCAAGCTTATCCCTGCCTTGGCAAAAGAGTCAAGCCTGCGCTCAAAATTTGCATGGCGGTTGACGAGCCCTTCCGTTACCGATAGAAGATCTTCGGCAGACTAATGAAACTTCAAAATGAATCTGTCTTTGTAGGTGAGTTGACGACCACCGGCCGGCACACGGGCATACCCCGCACAGTGGAACTCAGGCTTGTCTATCTCGATAGTAGGTTTTACGCTTCATCAGCAGGGGTCCAAAACAAACACTGGTGCTTGAATATGATCAAGAATCCTACCGTGGAGATAAAGGTGGGAAGCGAGCGCTTCCCCTGTCGGGCACGGCAAGTAACTGATAAGCATCTCCGTGGGCGTGTGCTTACCTTACGCGACTCGCCTGCGCTCTTAGATCGTGTGGTGTTTGAAATGACCCCGCAGAAACCTCCCCATCCGATGTCCATCACCCCAGGCTAAGAACAAAGACTCCGGCAACGATAAAGATTGCGGCCACGCCATCTCTCAGCGTAACCACCTCGATCCCCCTCAAAGTAAAACGGGCAAGAATGAACGTTACGAGAGGCGAGACACGCCAGATCGGCGAGACGAGCACCGCGGGGGCATAAGTCAACGCATAGTAGGTAAATAGGGAGCCTAAGGCTTCGGTAATGCCTCCAAGAGTGAAATAGAGCAGGCTTTTCGTCGGGACCCTCTCCCATTTTGGTTTGATCTTGAGAAAGCGGCCTGCGGTAAGCATCATAATCAGGCCTGTGCACTGGGTGATAAGAGCGCCGAGAATTGGGAAGCTGGACTCGCTCACCCCTATCTTTTTAAAAATTGGATTGATGGCGAAACACATCGCCGCCATAAGGGGGTAGAAGAAATAGCTGACGCGGTTTGATCTTTTCTCTCCCTTGGCCTGAGTCCAGGTAAGCACCAGGATGCCGGCAACGATCAGTGCAACGCCAACAGCGATGGGAAGGGTCAACTCCTCACCCAGGAGGATCATGGCTAAGGCGGTAGTGAGAATCGGAGAGATGTTCTTAACCGAGGTTGATTTTGAAGCTCCAATTTTATCGATGCCCTTGTAGTAGAAGATCTTGCCGAAGCTCGCCCCCACCGCCCCTGCGGCAACAAAAGCCCATAAGGCCTTGGTGGGAATATCCACAAGATGAAAGACTTCTCCCCGAGAAACAGCGATCACAATCAGAGTGATGACAGCAACATACTGCTGAGTGAGAGTGGCTGTGCTCACATTCGCGAGCGTCAACCCCCTTTTCAGAAAAAGTGGGCCGATTCCCCAGAGTGTACCCGACACAAGGGCATAGAATATCCCCATCTGCAAATTCACAGGCATGGTTTTTGAGAAAGAGGCGGTTATTTGAAGCCGGGGAAAAGTCCCCCAGCAGGAAAATCGATGGGCTCTTCTAAAACAAATCCACGGTTGTCAATGACGCGTAAAATGGCATCGCCCCCGGGGGCCTCCATGCTGAGCTTAAAGGGATTTTCAGTGAAACGCCGTTCATGCAGACGAACTGAAACTGATTTGAGCAACCTCTCTTTGTAATAAATTCCGGCGGAGACGATATTGCGACCGGAGATCACCCCGCGGATGCGGTACTTGTTTTTGAAGATATTCCCCGAATGGCTGACCTTCTTGATCTCTATGCTCAGGTCATTGATATTCTCTCGGGCACGAGGGGCATCTCTCCGCCTCGCAAAGGGTTCTCGATCGTGATGAAGAAGGCGGTCCAAAGAAACAAGGCTGGCTTTTGCCTCTTCCCAATCGCGCAGAAGGGCCCTTCTCTTCTTGCCGAAACGAAGCGAACGGTCCACGGTTTGGGATTGGAGCAGCAGAAGACCCACAACCTCACTAAGCTCTTTAGGTTGAGTTCGTCTACTCTCTGCCTTCTGCTTTAAATAGCGTGTACCGTTCACAAAATTAAAAACGCCTAGTCGTGTCCTCTGATCGATCGAATAACCAAAGCTCACGTCATCGAGCATCCCTTCCCACACATTGATGGCCAGCCTTTCCAACCGGGCCGCCTCACGCCGGGCTGCGCTTGGGATATCCGCAGCGGCATCACCAAAGAAGATCAAAGCAAGGAGAAAAGCCGCCAGAATCCGTATGGTTTTAAGACCTCTCTTCCTCATACAAAAACTTATCCTAGCATAATTTTGCTATTTTGTCCTTAGCAAATGCCTCCATCGCCTCTTCCAAAAGCCGATTTGGCTCCCGCTCATAGCGCTGGGAAAAGTGAAAGGGGATGAGACGTTTCACCTGTGCCATACGCGCAAGGGTGCCTGCTTGCGAAGCGGTAAGATGGTACCGGTCCCTTGCCCTAGCTTCGTCCGCCTCGGAAAAGGCCGCCTCGCAGTAGAACAGGTCTGCTTCCTTGGCGAGGGAGAGGATCTGCTCCACGTTGCTCGGACTGAAAAGGCTATCGACGACGTAAGTGACCTTTTGTCCCTCGGTCTCAACGATCAATGTCTCGTGCCACTCTTTCAGCGATAGGTTTCTTTTTCCCCTGCTATTTTTTACCGGTATTTCCAGTCGTGTCATCTCGGGCGCTTTTTCCCTCAGCATCCTCTTTAACTCATCCAGCCAGGGACCGCTTTCCAACCCCATCTTCTCCATGTGGTCTTGTCTAATATTGAGTCGACTTTTTTCTTTTAAACTGAATGCCAAGCAGGGAATCCGGTGATCTAAAATCGCCGCCTGAACAGTAAAGGAGGACTCATCTAGGAGCACACCTTCAAAAGGCACAAGGGTTTCCCTCTCGGGGCGGAATAGATTGGACGCAGAAAAATAAGTAATTTTTCGCCGTTCCCCATCCACCTCGTGGACAGCGATGGTTAAAGGGTAATCCTGAATTAGATTCCACGTGTAGCCCGCCAGCTTTCCCCTGACATTGTCGGTGATCCCTTTTGGACCAAACAACCGGATCTCACCCTCCCTGCTGAGAGATGAGCGAAGCAGGTGATCGAAGCCGATGAAATGATCTATATGTGTGTGGGAGACAAAGATATCGGTAATCTTATGCAGCTCCCGCAGACTTAAGCTGTCGATTCTCCCGAGGTCAAAGAGAAGTGCACGTCTCTGGTAGCGAAAGGCCACGAAGACGGCCGGATCATCAAACAAATTATTGACCAGGCGCGGCTGGAACGTATCGGACATAAGTACATGAATCGCAAAGGAAGTCGAGAATCTAAACCGTGCTCAGCAACGTAACACAGGCGATGATCACCTTCAAGGTAAGTGGCACATAACTCCCATGGCTCCACGTAATTCATGCGTACCACCAAAACGTGACGTTGAAAAATCTTCAAGACTACGGGGAGAAGAGGGCTCGGGAGCATGGCATCGACTGGTGAGTTGCTCCCTGCAAAATCGAAGAAGTTGTGCTAGCGTTCGAGCTTCTTTCCACAGTAGCTTTACCACGTCCACCTGAAGCCTGAATCGCTTGGCCTTTCCAACTAGCGCTCGACAGAATTTACCTTGGAATCGGGCTCCGGCGTTATGGCATTGCCGACCTCTAACAAGGTCCTGGGAACTGGTATTTGCACACTGCGACCCTTCGGGTAAATCGGCAGCCAAAACTGGTCTTGCAGGGAAATATCATTAATGATACTATTCGTAGATGGACGGGCTCGTTGAGCGGGCGCGCAACAATCCGCAGTCTCTTAGCTTCAAGGAAATTCAGCGATTAGTGGATTTGGCTGGCTTTAGGCTCAAGCGGGTTCGTGGCAGCCATCATGTCTATACTCGGAAAGGGATCGTTGAGATCACCAATATCCAGCCAAAGGGCAAGATGGCTAAACCTTATCAGGTACGGCAGGTTGTAAGTCTAATCGACAAATACGGTCTGTTAAAGGAGAAGTAACTATGGCTGTGCCTTTCCCCTATCGGATTGTGATTCGCTGGAGCAATGAAGATTCCTCCTATATTGCAGAGGTCCCTGAGCTTCCTGGGTGCATGGCCGACGGCTCGACCCCCGAGGCCGCTATCAAGGAGGCTAAAAAAGCAACCCGCTTGTGGATGGAAGTCGCCAAAAAGGAAAAACGGGAAATCCCGCGGCCTATTGACCAGCGGGGCTATAGTGGGAAGTTTCTCGTGCGCGTCCCGCCGGATCTCCATCGGGAATTGGACTTCGAGGCCAAAACCCAGAGGGTCTCTTTAAACCGCCTCGTTGCCCTCAAGCTCGCCTCCTGAAAACAACACCCCTTCAATCTTCACCGAAGGGTCTGGTTATCTTCGCTGCCGCAGTTGCAGGTAGGGCAACCCATCTCCTTACGGGAAATGAGAAGCATTTCGGCCGTCACTTCAATAAGACCGAGAGAACCGCAGGGATTAACATTCAAACCGTGGAGGAATTTTCTGTGAAGAAATTCGGCCTTGAAAACCTAATGCAGGGTGGTCTTTTTCTGCCTTAGCGGATAACGCTTTAGGGGGTCTGCACATCTATTGCGGCAATGTGTGATTGCATGGTCTGCCCCTTAATTACTTATTACTGCTGTGCACTAATCTCCCCCCCCTCAAGCAAATCTATTCCTAAAAGCTACCGCCGCTAGCCCCTTATCGTGTCGAAGGTTCAAGTAAATCGCAAGATTAGAGATGGCGGTTTGCCCTTTTTCTCGTGTCTATTCTTGGCCCAGATATAATACCCAATTAGCGATCTGTAAATCTCCGTATCTAGGTTGCATTACAATTGTTTTTGACTGCTCTATCGCCTCAATAAAAGCCGCTCGATTAGGTCGCTTGCCACCTTTGAATCGGAAATTTCCTACGCGCTGCCATTGTAGGTTTTCATCACGGTCATAAAGTAAAATCGCATACCACTTTCCTGAAGTTACGAAGGCGTATTCCGAGTCCTGATCCATGTCCAGATTGATTGAGAAGACCACGCAATCTTTTTTCTCCATACATCCCTTAATTAAGTATCCATATAAATCAAATGTTAGCTTTTCAACCAAACCCTCTGGCAAATGGCCGGAAGGGGTGAAAACGTTTAGGTGATCAGCGGTGATGACAGGAGATCGAGTCTTCTCCCAAGCACTATAGGATTTTGCCTCACGAACCATTTCTACCTGTTTGTGAATGATTTCTGCCTGGGGGTGATCCGCAAGTTGCCCGAGCGTCAGAAGTCTCGCATATCCTGCACGGCCCAAGTGAAACCGCATGCTACCGTAATCGAAAGCTTCGGCATCTACCTTTTCCTGAACGAGTCGCCTGTATTGGTTCCGGGCACTCCATCCAAGAGGATCCAACACTGGTGTATGAGCCAACAATGCTATGATTGCTATCAGAAGGGACATACCAATGTTGACCGGACGCATCAAGGCCATCCAAACAGTACTTTGCTTGATGGCACTAACAGCATAGCCGAGACCGTACAGACCGGTAACCACAGCGAAAAGGACGACGTAGAATCGATCGGGCGTCAAACCATATTGGGCAATCCGTAGACCGATGGCATAGAAAGTGAGTCCTGAAAAAACGGCATAACCAGTAGCAATCCTTCAACGCCGCGACGTACCCAATCAGGGTACGGGCGTGGTCCAGTTCCATCCTGGAAGACTGAGTTGATAAAAAGCATGGTGAGAAGCAGTACGCTGAGGAGTAGAGGGGAAGCAGATTTCGTATCCCAAAGCGGTTGAAGTCCTGTGAAAGGGAGTGCGGCGAGAAACAATAGTCCAACAAAAGCCAGCAGTGGTAATAAAGATCGAAAAATTGCCAATGTGATGCGCCTGAGCGTATTAATAATTGCACCGTTCTCTTTTCCCAGAGCAATTCCGAACCCAAACATTGCCGGCAAACTGATACTCACGAAGGGAGCAGAATAGAAAACGTCTTCGAAGAAAGAGATGCCTACCAGGTTAAACAGGGCCACCCATAGGCTGATCAATCCCCAAAATAGACCGGCGAACAGAAACCCGATGGCAGCAATGAAGAAATTGTTCCAACTATGACAGAATAATTCAGAATAGGGGAAGATTGGCCGGCCGCTCTCCTGGAAGATTTGTATAAAGGGTAGAAGGATATACAGTGAAAGTAGCGAAGCTACCGCAAGCGTGGGGAGACGAAAGGAATCGCCCTGAAACAAGGCACCCTCTCCAGGTCTCTGCCACCACACCCAAAGTGTTACTAAGGCAAAAAATGCGGAGAGGATGCCACCCACCACAAATTGTCGCACCTTGTCACGACCGGTCCAGGCGAATTGATAGATCAAGCCGCGTACCGAAACAAAGGAGATGAGAGCAGCCAGTAGGGCTTCAATCTGCGGATCTTCTGGCCAGAACTCGTATGTTACCCAAAAAATGAATCCCTGAACCAAGCCGATCGAAACCAGAATCAAACGCTGGGTCTGTTCTCTACTAAACTTCAAAGGTGTGCCTCCGTTGGACCCAACTTAAGACTCCATACTGGGCTGACGTGCACATGTGATCTGCTAAGTATACCTATCGGCCATCGCCCGAGTCAGCTCTTGAGAACCGGGAACAGAGTTGGAGGTAGACCTAAACTACTACAAGTCACCACCTACGGCGGGCTTTCCGGGACCGGCAAGGAGAAGGGCAAGGAGGCCGCCGAGGAGGGCGAGGTTGATGTCGTAGCCGCCGGCAAATCCTCTCGGGATAGTCACAGTGATCATCGCCACGATCATCACAGCGGTAAGCAAAAGGGAGGCTATCCGCGTGCCGGTTCCGAGGATAAGGGCCAAGCCACCGAAAAACTCAACAGCGGCTGTTACGGGAGCCATGATTTCCGGCAAGGGAACGCCCGTCCGCTCCAGAAATCCGGTAAAGCCTTCGAGGCCAATGAAAAGCTTCTTAAAACCATAGACGAGAAAAACGACGCCTACAAACAACCGTAGAATGAAGAGTGAATAGTCCCGATACGGATCAAAAATCTTTTTCA
>JAPUHZ010000451.1 GCA_027297485.1 Deltaproteobacteria bacterium | reverse complement strand
CAGCGGTTTCTGCTTTGTCTCTGGTTCTCTCGCCGCACTCCGTTCGGGGGTCATCAACGACGCAGAGCTCACCATTACTTTTGCCTCAGGTGAAACGATGACACTGTTTCTCAATGCGGAGGTAAAGTGGACTAGGCGTATTGACGATGGCAAGATGATGGGGATGCAGGTATCTAACCCTGCTCAGCAGAGAGAGCTGGCAAAGGCTGTCGCTCGTTTACAACGTGAGCTTACACGCCGCTCAAAGGATTACTACATGGGAGAGAGCACAAGACCTAATCTCAGCTAGGCTCACTTGGCCGCGATTTTCTCCTTAATCTCTTTTATCCCTCCACTTCCGCAACTCACTTCACTCGCGCTCTCTTTCATACGATGATTCTGGACAATGCAGGGCACAAGACGTTTCTCGATAAGTCAGACTATCAAACCTCCCTGGAGACGATATCGGGTCAGGTGAGGTGAAGTTTAGGTGCCAGGCTTACCCTTTTGTTGGCATTTGCCGTTTCTGGCATTCTCTAGGGTAAAAAAAACGAGGATTTTCGCTCACTCCCACTCTATCGTAGCCGGTGGTTTGGAGGAGATGTCATAAACAACGCGATTGACACCGCGCACCTCGTTGATGGTGCGGTTGGATATTTTGCTCAGGAGCGCAGAGGGGAGTGGAACCCAACTGGCGGTCATGCCATCCTGGCTATCCACCACGCGCAGCGCTATGACGTTCTCGTAGCTCCGCTCATCTCCCATAACCCCGACCGTACGGATCGGCAGTAAAACCGCGAAGGATTGCCAGACCTTGTCGTAAAGGCCGGCTTGCCTGATTTCGCTGAGCACAATGACATCCGCCTCACGTAGAATCCTGAGCCGCTCCTCTGTAACCTCCCCCAACACACGAATTGCCAGGCCGGGTCCTGGGAAGGGTTGGCGCTGGATCATCTCCGGAGGCAGGCCAAGCTCCTTACCCAATCTCCGCACCTCGTCTTTGAAGAGCTCGCGCAGCGGCTCGATAAGCTGAAAACGCATCTCTGAAGGGAGACCTCCTACGTTGTGATGGCTCTTGATGGTAGCGGAGGGTCCAACGAAGGAAACCGACTCGATCACATCAGGGTACAGGGTCCCCTGTGCAAGAAAGGGAACTTCGCCTAGTTTTTTGGCCTCCTCTTCAAAGACCTCAATGAAGAGATGACCGATGACTTTCCTTTTTTCCTCGGGATCTTCCACCCCTTTCAAGGCAGAGAGAAAGCGCGCCCCGGCATCCACATGGCAGAAACTCTTGCCGAAACGCTCCGCAAACAGGCGACAGACACGATCCGCCTCTCCCTGGCGCAATAGACCGTTGTCAACAAATAGACAGACCAGGCGATCCCCGATCGCACGGTGGACCAACGTTGCCGCCACCAAGGAATCCACCCCCCCACTTAGGGCACAGAGGACACGGGACTCTCCAACCTGGCCGCGGATTTTCTCGACTGAGACCTCAATGACACGTCCCATCGTCCAGGTCGGCTCGCAGTCGCAGATGCGAAAGAGGAAATTTTCCAGGATTTCCCTCCCGCGCGGGGTGTGCACGACCTCAGGATGAAACTGAACCCCAAAAAGCTGCCGCTCAGGGCTAGCAAAGGCAGCGATCGGAGAGTTCTGACTATGGGCCAGGATACGCCAACCTTTCGGTAGGGAGGCTATCCTATCCCCGTGGCTCATCCAGACCCGCACCGCATCGTTATGGGAAAAACCGTGAAATAGGTCGGCGTCATCATCAATGACTAAGTCTGCGGGGCCATATTCGCGTTGCGCGGCCCGTGCCACCTCACCACCTGCCGCTTGGTTAATGATGCCCATGCCATAGCAGATACCCAAAAAATGGGCTCGGAGATCAAAGATTCCATCCGCCACTTTTGGGGCATTTTCCTGGTAGACACTGGCCGGACCGCCGGAAAAAATAATCCCTTTGGGTTTCAGACTACGGATCTTTTCCAGGACAAGATTGAAGGGATGGACTTCACAGTAAACGTTAGCCTCGCGGATGCGCCGGGCGATGAGCTGGGTGTATTGAGAACCGAAGTCGAGGACGAGAATCATTCTACCCTATAATTCGGGGCCTCTTTAGTAATGAAGACATCGTGGACGTGTCCCTCTCTCAACCCCGCTGAAGTGATCTGCATAAAGCGAGCCTTAACGCGCAGATCCCCAACAGTCCGACAGCCGAGGTAGCCCATCCCCGCGCGCAGCCCCCCAACTAGCTGGTGGATATTGAAAGAGAGAGATCCCTTATAAGGCACCTGCCCTTCAACCCCCTCGGGGACCAACTTCATCTCCTCGTCCACTTCACTCTGACCGTAACGGTCCCTGCTCCCGTCCACCATGGCACCTAGAGAACCCATACCACGATAGACCTTATAGGTTCTTCCCTGATAGAGGACAGTCTCCCCGGGACTCTCCTCGGTGCCGGCAAAAAGGCTCCCGATCATCACCGAATGGGCGCCGCCGGCGAGCGCCTTGGTAATGTCACCCGCGTACTTGATCCCGCCATCGGAGATGACGGGAATATGGCGGCGCTCGGCTGCTTTGGCACAGTTCACGATAGCCGTAAGCTGGGGGACTCCCACCCCTGAGACCACACGGGTGGTACAGATGGACCCCGGTCCTACTCCTACCTTGACTGCGTTGACACCGGCCTCAATCAGGGCAAGGGTCCCCTCCTCTGTCGCCACATTACCGCCCACAAGATCCAGGTCAGGATAATGCCGGCGAATGTAAGCCACCTTCTCTAAAACATTCTTGGAGTGGCCATGAGCCGTATCCACGGCAACCACGTCTACCCCAGCCCTAACCAATGCCTCCACCCTCCCCTCACAATCCGGCCCCACACCCACTGCCGCGCCCACTCGTAATCGTCCCCTCTTATCTTTACAGGCAAAGGGGTATTGGGTCTTCTTTTCGATATCTTTAACCGTAATAAGGCCCCTAAGCTGAAAGGTCTCATCCACGACCAAAAGCTTTTCGATCCGGTGGCGGTGCAGGATTTCTTTAGCCTCCTCGAGACCTACCCCGGGCTTTGCAGTAACCAATTTCTCTTTCGTCATCACCTCTGATACCAGCCGATCCAGCCTCTTTTCAAAACGCAGATCCCGATGGGTCAAGATCCCTACCAAATGCCCCCCCTGGGTCACCGGAAGTCCTGAAATCCTATTTCTCTGCATGATCTCCTGAGCCTCGGCGATCTTCTGATCCGGCCGCACAGTTATCGGCTCCGCAATCATCCCGCTCTCAAATTTCTTGACCTTCTCGACTTCCGCTGCCTGGGCCGCCACCGACATATTGCGGTGAATAATCCCCAGACCTCCTTCTTGAGCCATAGCAATGGCAGTGCGCAACTCGGTCACCGTATCCATAGCGGCGCTGATGAGTGGAATATTCAGCCCAATCCGTTCAGTCAAACGAGTCGTGACATCAGTCTCCTGAGGGAGGTTCGAAGACTCTGCCGGGACTAACAGGACATCATCAAAGGTCAGGCCTAGGGGCAGGATTTCCTGATCTAACATGACACACCTCCGAAAGAGGGAACAAAAAAACCCAGACCTAGGCCTGGGTTTTTTACGGCGATAAGAGCTTTCGGCACAAACATAAAATTTTATACCAAGAAATGTCTCCCCTGGCAAGGCCGCCTGGGCTCCCTGTCAAAAAGTGTGGTTCCTCGGGAGAAAACCCTCCGGGCTGAGCCAATAAGTCAGTGCCTCGAGGCCCGCCCCCGTCCCCTTCAGGTGCGCTCTCCAATGGCCTGGGCCTGTGGTTCGACTTTGCTCACCACCCTGAGTTTATCGAGGGGAGGAGCAGGCCCCCTGCGCTTCTGTTGAACATCACTTTTGGCAACAGAGCCTTTGTGCCCGTCTGCTGGCGTTGTGCCTCGCTTTTCAGTAGGATGACTCCGGACCGTCACCTATGCCGCTCTACGAATACGAATGCACCAAGGGACACCGCTTCGAGGCCATACAGAAAGTTAAGGAAACCCCCTTAACCCAGTGTTCGGTCTGCTCGGCTAAGGCCCGCCGGGTCATCTCTCAGCCGACCCTTCTTCACAACCGCGGGATTCACGTCTTCGATAGGGTAACCCAGGACGATGTCCTGCGCAGCCGCCCCTCGTCGCTCAAGTCCTTAAAGAAGGACAAATTCTAGTTGTCATCCATCCCAGCCTTTGCTAGTTTATTGACCTTGTCTTTTTCGTTATGCTCGCCAAGGTCAACAGCGCTGCTCTTTACGGAATCGATGCCCTGCGGGTCGAAGTCGAAATCGATCTTGCCTCAGGGCTTCCCCAACTCGCCACCGTAGGCCTGGCCGAAGGAGCAGTGAGGGAAAGCAAAGACCGGATCCGTGCAGCGGTAAAAAACTGCGGCTATTCTTTTCCTGCGAAGAAGATCACGATCAATTTAGCCCCGGCCGATATTAAAAAAGAGGGTTCCGCCTATGACTTGCCGATGGCCATAGGGATCTTGGCCGCCGAAGGGGTGATCCGCAGAGATCGCCTCAAAGAGTACCTGATGGTGGGAGAGCTTTCCCTTGACGGTGAAGTCAAGCCCATCCGTGGAGCCCTGCCCATGGCTGTGGCAATAAAAAGAGACGGGCTGAAGGGTCTCATCCTCCCAGAAATAAATGGCCCGGAGGCCGCAGTGATCCAGGGGATCGAGGTCCTTGGAGTGCAACGCCTCCCCCAGGTTGTAGAACAGGCCCACGTCCACTAGATATTTCAGCTACTTGCCTTTTCCCTACCGGAGAAACGTTCCGACTTTGTGCCAAGTTCGGGGTCGAAACACCCCCCATTGCCTTCTTTCGATCCTGACCGGTTTCACCCTCTGACCGTTGGAATCTCTCTGCCAACTTTGCTACTGCCTCTTCCTTGTGTTTCGGGGCTAGGTGCGTAT
>JAPUHZ010000450.1 GCA_027297485.1 Deltaproteobacteria bacterium | reverse complement strand
GCGCGGGCACAGGGACGTGAAGGTTGCGTTCTGGCCCGGGCGGTGGGAATAGCCACCCTTGGAGAGGACGGGGGGTGGTCTACAAGGCAGAGGCCCATTGACCGCGCTTGGAAGGGCTCGACCCGAGGGCCGGCCGTTATTAGGGAACATAGGCCTGTCAAGATACATATGAACTCATATTCAATGTAAACCCCGCCTCTTGAGGCGGGCACAAAGCCGATGGGGTTTCCAAAGGGGAGAAGCGGCAGCTCACCCCTTTGGTCGAACACGAGGATTCAAACCCCGTGTTCGATATAACTTGATTTAAAAGTTAAAGCGACGAATGACTAAAGGGAGGAATCTAAAGTGAGCGATTGTCTTTTTTGCGGCATCATCAAAGGAGATATCAAAGGGGACATCGTCTATCAAGACCATTCCGTTGTGGCCTTCCGGGACGTGAACCCAAAAGCTCCGGTCCATCTCTTGATTGTTCCGCGCAAGCACATATCCACCCTCCTCGACGTGGAGCAGGGGGATAAAGAACTCATCGGTGATATTATGACTGTGGCCACTAAATTGGCCAAGGATCAGGGGATCTCTGAGGATGGGTTCCGTGTGGTGGTTAATTGCGGACCGGGAGCAGGACAGAGCGTCTATCACATCCACTTTCACCTTCTGGGGGGTCGAAACTTTACATGGCCCCCAGGGTAAATTTCGACGAGAGGCTCAAGAAGGAATTTAAGTTGTAAAGAGGTAGTGCAATTATGATCAACGCAATACAGCTCAGAACAGGCATGATGATCGTTTACGAGGGCGACCTATATCGGGTCACCTCCGTGAAGCATCTGACTCCTGGAAACAAACGGGGGTTTATGCAGACGAAGTTAAAAAATCTCAGGACAGGACTAGGGACGGAGCACAAATTCCGCTCTGAGGACCGAATCGAGCAGGCCACCATGGAAACTCGCAAGATGCAATATCTTTACGGGGATGGTGATCTCCACACCTTTATGGATACGGAGAGCTACGAGCAGATCTCATTAGGAGCGGAGGAGATCGGAGATCTTTTGTCTTATCTTCTTCCCGATCACGTAGTGGAGATTGAGTTGTTTGAGGGGAGGCCCGTTGGGATCAGCCCGCCGTCAACCGTGGAGCTTGAAGTCGTGGAGACGGAGCCGACGCTCAAGGGGGCGACAGCAAGCGCGTCGTACAAGCCTGCCAAACTGGAAACCGGGGTCACGATTATGGTCCCTCCCTTCATTCGGGTTGGGGATCGAGTCCGCGTGAACCCTCTGGAGGGGAACTATCTGGAGCGCGCTAAATAGCTTTTATTTTCCCCCACACTTCTTTCACCTGCCTTTTCAGAGTTTCCAGGTCTCCGGTATTCTCGATGATAAAGTCGGCGAGTTGCCTCTTTTCCTCCACGGTCATCTGGGCCTTGAGGTGCTGTTGGATTTCTTCTTCGTTGAGTCCGTCCCTTTCTCGAAGTCTCTGTTTCTGGGTGGCTAAATCACAGGCCACCAGGATGACGGGGCGGAGCCAGAGGTGGACTTGATTCTCGAAGAGCAAGGGGGCTTCGTAGATAACGACCTCTGCACCTTCGGCGGCCAATTTCCGGATCCTCTGTTGAGCGAGGGTCCGGATGCGGGGATGGGTAATCGATTCGAGTCGCTTTCTTGCCTTCTCATCTTTGAAAACTATTTTTCTTAGTTTTTGTCGGTCGATGGTTTTGTCTCCTCGGAGGATTTCGGTGCCGAAGGCGTTGACTATATCTTGCCACGTATCTTGACCCGGTTGTGCGATTTCCCTGCCAAGCTCATCGGCGTCGATGATATTTGCTCCCAGTTGGCGCAGCAGGGATGCCACGGCGCTCTTGCCCGTGGCGATACCACCGGTTAAGCCTATGAGTTTCACGGCTCACTAATGGCAGAAAGGGTTGGTTCTTTCAAGAAAGCCCTTTATTTGGTGGGGGTGGAGGCTTATAATAGATCTTCGTGGGTTATCAGAGTCTTGCCAAGATGTTTTTCTCGAGATGATCGAGAATCTTCTAAGGTCAAAATGAAGGTGGGATGGGGTTGGGTAAAAAGAGTGGCCTCCAGGAGCGCTGATATGGTATAGTTATTTTATAAGGAGCCCCAGATGAAAAAGAAAATTCTTTTAGTCGAAGATAATCCAGCAACGGTTGATGTGATCCAGAAGGAACTTGAGTTCCTCGGCTATGAGTTCACCGTTGCTCAGGATGGCAAGGAGGCTGTCGATAAGGCCGCATCTTACCTACCGGACCTGATCATTATGGATATCTCTCTGCCCAAGATGGACGGGCTTGAGGCCTCCTCTCTGATCCGTAAAAACCCCAAAAACCGGTCCACCCGGATTCTGGCTGCAACCGCAAGGACCTTACCTGGAGACAAGGAGAAGTGTATCCAAGCCGGCTGTGACGATTATATTGCCAAGCCTTTCACCCACCGGGAATTGGGGGCTGTTATCAGAAAGCTCTTAAAGGAATAGCAGATAGCGAATGGGACGGCTATTCACTGTCTGCTATTCAGTGAGCATGCCGGTCAGACTGAGGCCGTAGAGTTGGGCGGTAAGCTGGGCGATGAGTAATTTGGAGTCGTGAAAAAAGTTAGCCTCCGGGGAATACATGGCGATGATCCCGATGGCGTTTCCCCTTACCATAATGGGGACAGCGGCGTAAGAGCGAAGGTCTAGGGTTCTGGCCCAATGATCGACCTGGAGATACTGCTCTTTTGAAATGTCTGCCAAGACGACGGCATTCTGGTTCTGCATGACCCACCCTGGGATGCCCTCGCCAAACGTGTAACCCTGGGTGGCTGTATCCGGGAGGTTTTTGATCCCAGCTTGCTGGACAATCTCCAGGTGCTTGGTTTCCGGATTCATCTCGTAGACCATGACCAGGGCCGGTTTGATCAAGCGCAGAATCGTGCTGACTAACTCTTCCTGAACAATCTGGAGGTCGGTCTCAGTGAGGCAAACCTTGGCGAAACTTTGGAGAAACCATTTGATGTAGTATTCTTCCCGTAGTGCGGTCGCGGTAGTTTTATCTTTGAGGTAGAAGTAGATGGTTGTGCCAATAAGGAAGGGATAAGCCACCAGGAGAAAAATCAGGACTGGGTCGATGGCCGTGGGAGATTCATAGCGAAGAAAGGCAATGAGAGATGTTATCAGTCCGATGAGTGCAATAAGGCCGATGATTTGAAATGAGGACTGTCCATGTTGTCTTTCGCTGGCCACGGGGGGTTCAAGGTGACATAGATAGTTTATACTAGTCAAACGAATGAGGCAAATGGCGAATAGAGGAAAACCAATGGCAAATAGCCAACGGGCAGGAAGGCACTATTCACTATTTGTTATCAACTACTCACCAAGCTGAACGTGCCATGAATCATCGCAGAGGTTTTACTCTGGTAGAAGTAATCGTTATTCTCGCGGTATTGTCAGTCCTAGCAGCTATCGCTGTCCCCATGGCTTTAAGGATTTTCGAGTCTGCTGCTGAGGATGCCACCCGGGAGGAAATGGACAACCTCAAAAAGGCGATGATCGGGGACACCAGAAAGCTCCAGAGTTCTTTCCGCAGTGACTTCGGCTTTCTGGGTGATATGGGATGTTTGCCTACCGATCTAGGCTTTCTTTTAAACAGAACTGTAGGCGCAACAACTTTGCCTCTTTGGAGCTTCGACTCTACACTACAAGTAGGTGCAGGTTGGAAAGGGCCGTATATTACCGGGGCTGCCGTGGGTGAAGAAATAGAGGAGTTTACGACTGACCAGTTAGGGAATCCGTACACCTACACCCCCTCAGGCGACCCCTCACCCACCTGTTCACTGGACGCCACGCTCACTTCAAATGGTCCTGACGGGGCCCCTAGCACCTCGGATGATATTACCCTGGCGATCTTACCCAACGAGACGACTGCTACCATAAGGGGTTCGGTGAAGGACACGGTGGGAAACGGAGTTGCCAGTATTGCAGTGGATCTGAATTTCCCGTCTAATGGGAGCTTATCCACCGTACCGGCCACGACTGATCTCAATGGCAACTACAGTTTTACCTTTGCTCCTTTTGGTGCGCGTTCTGTCATGGTGGGCTCCTCCGGGGTGGGAGGCCTAAGCTACGAATCGGGCAGTGCCTCGATCAGCGGCGCTGCGAATAATAACGTTGATTTTCGTATGATCAACTCTTCGGGGAGTGACGTGACAATCACGCGCATGACCGTTGCTTGTACTGGAGCGACGAGGTATGACGACATCGTGATCGATGGTAGTGTTGTGGATAGCGGAAGCAACCATCGGTGTGGCAATACGGTTAATATCTCTGCTACAACAGTGCTTGCCAATCCAAACTCGGGGCAGCCCACCAGAATCTTTGTAGACTCCGTAGACAGCCAGCTCCCGGACTTAATCTTAAGAAGCGGAACGATGGCCACGATCCAACTTAGCAATTTTGAGACCATCGGCCCGGGCGGAGGCGACTTTGACATGACGGGACAATCGATAACGGTCACGTTTCTTAACGGCTCTATTGTAGTAGGAACGGCAAGCTTTACGCTCTAGGGAAGGTGTCGACAGCTAACACGAAGTGGGGTGATGCCTAGCTAGGGTTGAAGGCAGGATCTCCTTCCGGAGCGACTCCTGTTTTCCTGGCGATATGGGTCGCCTTCCGAACAGCCTGAGCGAGCTTTATACGCAAGGTGCCCTGCCGAGCTTTTCCTTCGATAATGCCAAACAGGCTGGAGGGGAGAGGTTACTTATCTATTCAGTTCCGTAGTACAGCAAGGACCTTCCATTAAATCTTCGGGAATCCCAAAGAGATAGAGATAAAAAAGCGTCATGCGAGAAAGGCTGGTTCATCTACTGGTCATCGTGACCTTTGGAACGATTTTTTATATTAATAGCTTTGGAAACTTCTTTGTCTGGAATGACTGGACCCTCATTATTGAAAACTTCCTGATTAAAGATTGGTGGAACCTTCCGGAGATTTTTACCAGCGCTTTTTGGAAGCCCCTTCTGGGAGAACCCGCCCAAGTCTATAGACCCGTGTTTTTCCTCAGCTTCATAACAGACTTTTCTCTCTGGAGGCTCAATCCTTGGGGGTACCACCTCACCAATACATTGCTGCATGTGCTCAACTCTGTCCTAGTCTATTTCTTAATGCGGCGTTATGTCACTCCGAGCACTGCTCTTATAGGCTCGGTGCTCTTTGCGGCCCATCCCATTCATACCGAGGCTGTCACCTACATTTCGGGGCGCACGGATCTCCTCGTTTCTTTCTTTCTCCTGAGCGGTGTGCTTCTCTTTCTACAAGGTGAGAAGCGTGGCTCGAAGTTGTTATACCTTTCCTCTCTCCCTCTTTTCTTTTTATCTCTCCTGTCCAAAGAGACGGCGGTCATTTTTCCGTTGTTACTTGTTGTCGCGCACCTCACGGCCTATCCCTCCTCTTTGCGTCGGAATCGATTACGTTGGATTGCGCTCCATATCGGATCTCTGGCAACCTTAGGCCTCTATCTTATTCTGCGTCAATTTTTTGTGGGCATAACTCTCTCGGACTATGCATTGGCCTCACCTGATTTTGTTCCTTATCTTCTTCTAGTGCTGAAGGCCATCCCTTTGTATCTTGGGCTCCTGCTTTTCCCCTTTAATCTCCATTTCATCCACCGGGTTGATCTCTATACCTCTCTCTTAGACATACAGCTCGTGCTCGCTATCCTCTTGTTGATGGGTACAGGATGGGGATTGCGCCGTGCTCTCCGGTCAGACAACCAAGCGGTTGTCTTTGCCGTCTTGTGGTTCTTTATCGGCCTTCTGCCGTTAGTTTATCTGACTGGTTTGGGCCTTCCCTTGCTGGAAGGATGGATTTATCTGCCGTCCCTGGGATTTTTCCTCTTGGTGGCTCTCGCTCTGAGCAAGCTTCAATTCTGGACTCGATCACGGATACATATCTGGGTTACCCTATTGATTGCTGTCCTGCTCGGGAGCCTTACCTTTAAACGAAACTGGGACTGGAAAGATGAGATGCGGATATCCCTTCATACCATTGAGGCTTCTGCCGATGATCCTCTTGCCCTTCGGCTGAGAGGAGACGCTTATGTGCGCCGGGGCAAAACCCCCGAGGCGGAAAAACTATTCCAAAAAGGGCTCCTATATGCCCCTGATGACCCGAGGCTCAACGAAAGCCTCGGATGGCTTTTCGGTTTCATGGGAACAGACCCTGATGCCCTAACTCACTATCATCGGATTATAGATTTGACACCCAAGGAGCCCTACCCTTATTGGTTGATAGGACGCTATTACCGGAGGAAAGGAGAGTTGGCCGAAGCGGAAAAGTACCTTGCTGAAGCAGTCCGACTCTTTCCTTACTCTTCGGAGTTGCGCAACAATTTAGCCACCGTATATTTCTTCCAAGAGAAATTCGACGCAGCCGAAGCTGCGCTTAGAGCCGCCATGAAAATATTGCCCTACTCACCTATCCTGCAGGATAATTTGGAAAAAGTTTTGACTAAAATACAAACGCAGTAAATAAGTTTACATTTCCTCGGTGGAAGGAGTCTTCAGGCCGAGGGAAATGGGGGTGATTATTCCTACCGTTTGGGCCTGCACCAAGCCTCATGTTCGGTTCCCTCGTCCTTCAGTCTCCTTCCCCTCGGCATAGCCCCAATGTAACAAATTTAAATACGTTTGTATTAGAAAAGGACATCAGGGAGGGATTTTCCCGGGTTCTTCTTTTAACAGGATAGCCAGATTCTCTTTGGCAACCTCGTCTTCGGGGTTGATCCGGAGACTTGCTTGAAATTCCTCGATGGCCTTTTCTCTTTGCCCCAGCTTTTCGTAGGTCTTCCCGAGATTGTTATGTGCCCCTACGTAGTCAGGCCATATCTTGATGGATGTCTCAAATGCCCTGATAGCCTTGGGAATATTTTCCAACGCACTATAAGCTACGCCTAAATTATTTATCGTGTTGATGTGATAACGGTTCATGGATAAGGCACGAAGGCTGGCCTGAAGAGATTCTTGAGGGTTTCCTTTTCGCATCATCAAGACTGCCTTCCAGTGATGGTAGCGGTAGTCATAGGGATAGAGCTGAGTTGCCCGGGTTAGATCTTTTTCAGCCCGATCGAGTTTCTCGTCGTTGCTATGAACCTCGTATTCACCATACATGGCGCGGCTGAAGTAAAACTCGGCGCTCAGGTGGAAGAAGGATAGGATCAAAGCTGCCGTGGCGCATAGGGCCAAAAAGGCGGTAACTCCCAGAGCTGATTTTCGCGGCTCGGCATATTGAGGCTGGGAGCCGCTATCTTGGCTAAGTCCCCACATTAAGCCCGCATAGATCCAAAAGAAAGCCGTAGGCACCGGATGGGCAAAAGGGAAATCCCAAAATGCCTCTAGGAGAATAGCCGCCAACGCAAAACCAACGGCCAGGATTGAGGGCTGAAAGTTTGCTTTTAGACCCCGCCAGTATTTCCGCGCAAGGAGAATCAGAATCCAAAGGAAAGCGCCAGTGCCGACAAAACCGATCTCAGCTAGAAGCTGCAGGTAATCGTTGTGCGCCTCGGCGGCCTTCACTTCAACGCTAAATGAGGGATCTTTAATGACTCTGTGGCTGTACAGAGGGTAGATGAATTGGAAGTTTCCTTTGCCCACTCCCAGAAATGGATGGTCTTTAAAGATTGCGATTGTGTTTGCCCATATAGCGAAACGCAGCTGGGCATCAGTATCTGTTTCGACATCTAGCATGCTTTGTAGACGGCTTAGCGTGGGGGTACCACCGAAGTTCGGGATAAAATAGGGGGGAATGGTATTCATGGCAACGGCAAAAACCATGATTCCCGATAGAAAGCTCCATTTTCGTTTGCCGAGAGATAGCAACTCTTGGACAGTCAGGCCTCTGGCCCGAAGGGAGAACCAAAGAATTATAAGGGCAGCCGTGGCTGCTCCCCAGGCCGCCCGTGTTCCCGTGTAAATAAAATGGGTGCTTGCTAAAGCGGTCAAGAAGGCATAAAGCCACTCCCGGGTAGGTTTTGACGAGGAGAGGAGGAGATAGAAGGCAGCGGGAAGGACAAAGAGCAGATACTGAGCAGCCATGTTTTTATTGCCAAAGGTTGAACCAGGGCCGGCAATGGGGAGGAGGGTAGGGATATTAATGCCCCATGCTTGGACAATGCCCAGGAAGGCGACAATCCCCCCTGCAATGACTACCCAGTGGAACAGGGCAGAGACCCTTTCCAGTGTGATATGGTTCGCTGCTATCCAAAAGAGGGAGATCCCCAGGAGTAGGAGGAGAAGATGAGTTAGCCCCTCATAGGGGTTGATCGATTTGAAAAGCGAGATCGTACTGACCAGCAGATAAAAAAGAATAGGGAAAAAGAGGGGAAGGACCGGAAGACGCGCCTCTTTCCGGCGGATAATACACCAACCCCATAAAAGAATGGTAGTGAGGAGGGCCAGCAGGGTGAACTTAGGTAGTCGATAGAGATTGATTAGTCCGGGAAAGTAGGCAATGGGGAGCAAGAGACAGAGAGCAGTCACTCCCTGAACTAGCCGGGCAGGAGAATCGGACACCCGCTCTCTATAGCATAGCCCAGATAAAAAGAAAGGCGCCCATGGAAAAGGCGCCTTCCCTTTGATTTCATAGGGTCTGGATGGTCCCTATTTAGTGGTCAGGATAAAACCGACGTCATCGCCAACAAGTGCAGCATTATGCGGCGCTGTGTCGAGGTTGCTATTTTCCCCAGCGGAGATGATCCAGCCTCTCTGCGGCGCTGTCGTTGAACTCGCCGGAGTCAATTTTGTTCCACCTGCGGACATAGCACCGACATAGGCGATGTAGGTCTTCCCATAGGGGTCCTTGCTCACCCGGGTGAGGTAAGGCCCTTGCCATCTCTTTGCCTTGCCTGCTCCTGCCGTCTTGTAGTCAGCAGGATCGTCCTCAGTAAGATTGCCATCGGGGCTATTGATGACTAGATGATTGGCGCCATTGTTTATTGCCTCGGGAGTCTCAGCGTTGCTGCCGTTCGAGAAATTCCAATTCGTCCCTGGGTCGTTGGGGTAGTCCCCAGAAAGATCGCCAAATCCCTCTCCAAAGGCGAGGAACGCAACGCCCTCAGTAAAGGTAGTGGAGCAGTTCGCGCTACAGTTAGGCATCTCATCCAAGTCGTTAAAGAAGGCCAT
>JAPUHZ010000045.1 GCA_027297485.1 Deltaproteobacteria bacterium | reverse complement strand
TCTTTGATGGCAGCCTCTTTTGCCTGCGATGTTTGTTGTTCTTTCCTCAGCCACTGTTGCAGTGCATCCTCTGCCAGCTTCTTAGAAGCTTCCATCTTGGTCAGTTGCTCCCTGAAGCCCCCTAGCTCTTTATCCCGGCCTTCCAGAAGCTTTTCTTTCTCACTGAGCTGAGTTTCCAGAGCGTAGACTTTGCCGTTTTAGCCCTTCTC
Source organism: Deltaproteobacteria bacterium (assembly GCA_027297485.1). The sequence goes on along the minus strand of JAPUHZ010000045.1, from coordinate 4,469 downwards.
CAGCTCTTTGATGGCCGCCTCTTTTGCCTGCGATGTTTGTTGTTCTTTCCTCAGCTCCTGCTGCACCAAGTTCTCTGCCCGCTTCTTAGAAGCTTCCATCTTGGTCAGTTGCTCCCTGAAGTATCCTAACTCTCTATCCCGGCCTTCCAGAAGCTCCCCTTTCTCACTGAGTTGCGTTTCCAGGGCGTGGACTTTGCCGTTTAAGCCCTTCTCCAGCTCTTTGATGGTAGCCTCTTTTGCCTGCAGTAGCTCGGTCTTTTTGGTAAGCTCATTTCGCAACACTCTCTCTGCGGGCTCCGTATGCGATCCCATCTGGCTCGCTCGCTGTGTCAAGGCACTCACTTTAGCGCGCAGGACCGCTAACTCGGTATCACGGTTTTTTAGAAGCTTTTCTTCCTTATTTAGCTGAATTTGCAGAGTATAGATGCTGTTAAAGCTTTCCTCCATTTTACTGACGGCAGAGTCTCGTTCCCGTTGCGCGTGCCTCTCTTTCCTCAGCTCCCGCTGCAGCGAGCTCTCCGTCTCCGCCCTAGCAGTCTCCACCTCGGTCAGTCGTTCTTTGAGCTCCTGTAGCTCTCCGCCACTAGCCATTTTGAATGTTACTCCGATCATAACCAATGCAAGCAACGAAATTCCAACTGACCACAGACTCGTCAAGTTCCCGAAATTGAGCACCTCGTTTGCTATAGTCGTTAGGCTTTCTATGGGATGGCTGAAAAGAAGGGAAGGAGAGCGAAGTATGGCGTCTTGATTGCCGATAGACTGCAAAACGATGAATATCCCCAGCGCTAGAGTGACTGCAAATACCAAAGCCCCAATTTTTTTTCGGCTCTCCATATTGGAAAGGCTTCCTCCTCAATGTGCCGCCCTAGTCTATTGCCTGTATAATTACCTGTTCAACAGCAACAGATGTGCCAGGCAAATGAATAATGGAGCAGGACCTGTAAGTGGTTTGAAAAACAAAGGTTTCAAGCAAGCCCAAGAGGCTCTGCCTGGCTCTTGCCATTATTCCCGTTCATTTTTGTCACCCTCTAACCACTGGGAATTTGATTATTGGCCACCCCAAGTGCCTATTGACCCCTAACCATGACAATGGAACTTACGAGACACTCCTCAGACCTCTCAGCCGTTCCTAAAAGAAACAACTTACACCACAAACTACATAACTGTAGAATAGTTTCACTCCCTGCTCGGCCCCTTTGGCGCGTTATTCCCCCATGTTTTCGGAATTGAGAAAACTTGCTAACTAGTGAGCCGGCGATAAAGCAACAGTAAACTATCCGTTTCATGTCTCCTCACCTCCTTTTTTAGTCGGGACGGACCCAATTGCCTCAAGGGTCAAATCGGCGGCACCTCAAGATTGGTGCATCACCGCGATAGGAGGTTGACACCCCATAGGTGATTTGCAAGGATAGGCCCATCCATGGCCAATCGTCTGGAGCCCTCCACGCGTCACTACGACGAGAAACTGCAGCAAATTCTCAAGACCTCGGCCAAGATCTTTGCTGAGAAAGGATTCCACCGGACCTCCATCCGAGACATCGGAAGGGCGACAGGCATGAGCCTGGCAGGCCTCTACTACTACTTTCGAACCAAAGAGGAGCTCCTCTATTTGATCCAGGAGCAGTGTTTCTTGACATTATTGCAGAGGTGGGGAAAAGCGCCGAACTCTGCGGCTGACGTGCGCTCTCGCATCCGCATGTTTGCGGAGAATCACCTCGCTTTTTTCCTGCACAATATGTACGAGATGAAGGTGATGGCGCGTGAAGATGAATCCCTTACGGGTGAGTTCCAGGAAAAGATCCTGGTTCTCAAGCGCCGCTATGTGAAGATCCTGATGGATCTTATCGGGGAACTTCAGAGCCAGGAGGGTGGCAAAGGTCTGGATAGGAGGGCGGCGACCTTTTCGCTCTTCGGGATGATGAACTGGATCTACACCTGGCATCATCCGAGGCGAGATCTGCCGCTTCCGGAACTGACGGATCAGATGTTGAGGATCTATTTCTTTGGTATCCTCAAAGGAAGCAAGGTCCAGGAGCCCTGGTTTACCTCATCCTCGTCTGAGACAGGGAAAAAGGCCTTCTCTCTCTGGCAGAATTTACCCTAGGAACCTGTCCAATTATTAATGAGTTCATAAGGTTCTTGACAGGCCACCGTTCCCTAATAACGGCTGGCCATCGGGCCGAGCCCTTCCAAGCGCGGTCAAGGCTTCGACTGAGCTCAGCCGAACGTCTGGGCCTCTGCCTTGGTGACCACCCCCCGTCTTCTCCAAGGGTGGCTATTCCCACCGCCCGGGCCAGAACGCAACCTTCACGTCCCTGTGCCCACGTTCTTCAGGACTCGCCCCTCGGTCGCCGGATGACACCTTACTAATGAACTCCTTAGTAACTAAGCAACGGTTGCACCAATGGGCGGCACTGGGGTTACAAGCCTATGAGGCGTGGGATCAGGCTTGGCCGGGAATACAACAGGAAGTGGAAAACCAAGGTCTGGAGATCTTGTGCAAAATGGGCTGTGTCCCATGTTGTTATACTCGTAAGTCTTGTACCGCTTCAGAAGCAGCGGCAATCGTGGAATTCATCGCGGAACACTTTACTCCAGAAGAAGGAGGAGCGTTGGATGAGGGTGGAGTCCAATGTTTCGTCTCTTCGCAGGCTTCGGGCGAACGGCCATTGTGAATCTGCGGATACCTTTGCCAGGGCGGGCGGGCTGGAGTGCCCCTTCCTCCGCCAGGGACGCTGTGCTATTTATCCCGTTCGACCTCTGAATTGCCTTACACGGTATGGATGTCTGATGGGATGCAGGAAAGATTCATGATGTGGGAAGCCGCCAAGAGGTGTCGTGGCCGTGTCCTATGCGGAGGCTTGGGGCTAGGTATCTTCCCTCAATTCGCACTTTCCCTGCCCCATGTGGAATCGGTCCACGTCGTAGAGGTTGATACCGCCATCATCGAGTTGATTTATTAGCATACCCTGCGGCTTGCCGCGGGCACATAACCGATGGGGTTTCCAAAGGGGAGAAGCGGTAGCTCTTTGCCCCTAGATGTTCCCTTGGGCCGACCGCGGGGTTTCAACCCCGTGGTCGATACAATTTGATCCAAAATGTCTGGCAACGAAAACCGTGGCCTAGGATGTCGGCCTGTACTGTAATGTCTTCCCCATTGGAGGATTACCTCCAAAATACACCAGAGACATTCGATACCGTGTATATAGATACGTGGGATTCGATCTACCATGAATATCTCCCCTATCTCAATAAGCTTGGAAGTCTTGCTGCCCGAATAATACGGCCGGGGGGAGAAATCCTTTTGTGGGCCTATGACATGATGGTGCGTCAGTTTCTCAAGACAGCGGAGCTTATTTGGAAACGACGCCAAGCTTATTGCGCGGCTGACCCTGCCCAGATCGAGAACTTTCGGCAAACCTATCCTCTCTTGCACAAGCTGGCCGCATGGCTAAGGTCCCATCCGCAGAGTTCCGACGAAGAATTCCGCAGCACGGCCTATGAATTAGCAACGCGGGAGCACAATACTATGGAGATACTCAAGCTCGCGAGCTTGAAAGGTGGGGCTGTGTCGCTACTACAGTCCGGCATGAAGTTGCATTGCCAAAAATGAGTCGTGCGGCACAAGTATTCCGCTTATTCATGCCGGTTCGAGAATCACAATCGGAATCTCTCTCCGTGTCCGGCACTGGTAATCCTCGTAGTTCGCATACATCCTCACGGCCAGAGGCCACAAGCGACTCCTCTCCCCCTCTGTGGCTTCCCTGGCCCGGACTCGGTTCGTCCTGCGTTTGACCTGGATCGTGGCAACGGGGGTTCTTTTGAGATTCAACCACCAGGCTGGATGCCGGTCATCACCTCCATTCGACGCGATGACAACCCAATTTGCCCCATCCTCAAGACAAAGCAACGGAGTAGTCCGAGATCGACCAGTCCTTCTTCCAGTCGTAGTCAGGAGGAGAATCGGTACTCCGATGTAGGCGCCAATCAATCCTCCCGATACCCTATATAGCACTCGGTGGACCACGGAGGCCACTCGAATAAAAAGGCGCCTGTTGATCAAGTCCTGCTGACCTTTCCGGCTACCTAACGGTCCGGCTCAGAGGCCGCCGGCCTGAATAGCACTGAGAACCGCGCAACCCAGAGGCGAAATGGGACGGACCATCACAAAGGGCGGCTGCTCCTGGCGGTCCGCCGCCGGCCGGGTGTTATCCGACGCATCCGCGCACGTAAGCGGGACATAGTTCACGCGACGGACCTGACAGCGATAAGATCACTGTCTTGCACAGACCGCACGTCTCCGACCTGCAGCGTCGCGAGCGCCTGAGTTTTACCGGATGCAGTCACGAACTCGACCTCCAGACCATCGGGTTCATACACCTACACAACAGTGCCAAGGTCTCCGCTGCGGAGACCTTGCTGTGGGAGGTCCGGGTCAAGCACTACGGTATCAAGAACCTTGTACA
>JAPUHZ010000449.1 GCA_027297485.1 Deltaproteobacteria bacterium | reverse complement strand
GAGGGAGTCCGAGTGACAGCCGATTTACCGGGAACAGACCGGGGAGCGAGTCGAGACGGGGCGGGAGTGGGCGGAGGTGTGTTTTGTTCCCAACAAGATCAGCCACAGTAAGCATGGTCTGGAGTATCGGTATCTGGCCACGCGGGAGCCATTACGTCAATTAGATCTGCCGGGGACGGGAGAGCAGGCGAAGCTGCCTTTTCAGACGCTTGAGCTGAATTGGCACAGATACAAGATCTTTGGGATGGTGACCAACATGGATTGGGAGGGGGCCCGGTTGATTGTTTGGCAGCAGGAGCGCTGTGAAAAAAGTGAAGAGGTGCGCAAGGTGATGAAGGAGGATCTGGCGGGAGGGAAGCTGCCATCGGGCGACTTTGGAGAGAATGCGGCCTGGTGGTGGATCATGGTGCTGTCTTTGAACCTAAATGTAATAATGAAAAGCTTAGTTTTAGGACAAGGGTGGGTTGGCAAGCGGATGAAAGCCGTCCGGTTTGGAGTAATCGGCTTGCCCGGGCGTATCCTGAGCCATGCCCGGGGTTTGGTGGTTCGGTTGGGCAAGCAGTGTTCGGCCTATCGACTTCTCATCGAGGCTCGAAAGACCATAGCAGAACTTGAGGCAGTTCCCTCGGGTTAGGTGGTAGCAAAACAAACGCGTTGGGAGCTTTCAAGCGAGAAGGGGGAGGACCGTTTAAAAAGCGATAAAAATCAGTGCGAAGTGTTTCTCGCGCAATAAACGGTCTTAAACCGATGCTTTACCAGACCCAATAGCCACTTCAGAGGAAAAGCGGCTACCCGAAATTCTCATGTCGTAATTTAGGCGGGTGATTTGGGTATCCTTGAAGACTTAACAGCAGTGTGGCTAGTTGAGACTCCTGGCGGGGAAAGAGACGGTGCCGGGCTACAATCGTCCCTGCACTTACTACTAGGGCGAGGTTATTCGTTTACAACTCTAGGATTCAGCAGAAGGTCGGGCGTCAACTATCCGGAGCTCCAGTGATGTGGTTCCATTCCATTCGTTCTCGCTCAGCCGATACACAACGTCGACCTTGGACCCTGGGTTCAGTATCGAGTTTAGAGTTTCAGGTTCCGAGGAAATCCCTCCAGACTCATTAGTTGGAACTCCAAACTGTGGACCAAAAGCCACGGCGACCAGTGTTTGAGTTCCTTGACGGAGTCTGAAGCGGGAGCCACCATTAAAAAACCGTCGCTCAGAGACTTCGGCCCCCCTTGTCAAAAAAAGTGGCTCAGGATTGCCGATTCCAAAAGGTTGAAGGGGATCGAGCTGTCGAGTCAACGGGAGTCCAATCTCGGAAAAATCTAATTGGGCATCCACTTCCAAAACTGGAATGAGATCCTCCGGGGCCAAACAACCCCTGGCTATTTCCTCAAAACGGTCTATAAAAAACGATAACTTCTCTTGTTTGATACTTAATCCCCCAGCATATTCGTGACCGCCGAACTTCTCCAGGAAGTCCGCGCAACCGCGCAGTCCCTCTACCATATGAAAGCCGCGGATGCTGCGGGCCGAACCCTTTCCCTCCCCTTGATGGAAACCGATCACAACAGTAGGCCGATGAAACCTCTCCACAATCCGTGAGGCCACAATCCCTAAAACCCCCGGGTGCCACCCCTCTCGACCTAAAACAATGGAGTAGCGATCCCGGAAGGCCGTATCGGCATCCACTTGCGACAGAGCCTCTTCCAGGACCCGGGACTCCATAGCTCGCCTCTCACGGTTGTCCTCATCCAGCTCTTGGGCGATCCGAAGCGCCACCTCACTGGAATCCGTGGTCAGCATCTCGACCACCTTTAGCCCAGCATCCATCCTGCCCGCAGCATTGATTCTAGGGCCGAGTTTAAACGCTACCTGTCCGGCACGCACCTCCCCTGGAGGGATGCCCGATACCTGTTTTAGCGCAAGGACTCCGGGGCGTGTGGAGCTGCCGAGCTCTGTGAGTCCACGTCGAGTTAGAATCCGGTTGACTCCCTTTAGGGGAACCATGTCTGCAATCGTGCCAAGGGTGACGATATCCAAGTAGCGGCGGATGTCAGGCGTCACCAAATGGGTAAACCAGCCAACCTCGCGGAGCTTTGCCCGAAGTCCAATGATCAGATAAAAGGCTAGTCCGGCACCCGAAAGTCCCTTGTCGGGAAAAGGACAATCAGGCCGGTGAGGGTTTAGGATGGCTACGGCTGGAGGGAGATCGTGCGGCGGCTCGTGGTGATCCACGATCACCGTATCGAGCCCTAGATCCTGGGCGAGTTCTACCTCCTTATAGTTTGAAATGCCGCAATCGACGGTGACAAGTAATTGAACTCCCCGGGAGCTCAACTGCTTCAATCCGTCTGGGTTCAACCCGTATCCCTCTCCGATCCTATGAGGGATATAATAGATGGGTTCACCACCCACCTCTTTAAGAAACGAAACCAGGGCTGCAGTCCCTGTAGTTCCATCAACGTCGTAATCTCCCCAGATACAGATGAGTTCCTTACTCTCTAGGGCGTGGACCAGCCGGTCCACAGCTCGTTCCATATCGGCCATTAGAAGAGGGGCAGGGAGATCAGAGCGCAAGCTGGACGAGAGAAATCTCTTGGCAACGTCGGTCTCTGTAAGCCCACGATGCACGAGAATCCTCGCTAAAAGGGGCGGAAGTTTTAGCGCCTGGGAAAGAGAAGCGACAACTCTTTCATCGGCCTCCCGCAGGACCCAGCGCTTTTTCATGGAAGTTAGGATTCAGGGGTCAGAATCTCTAATAACTGATCTACCTTCTCTTCCCCTTTTCCCAGACAAGGATCATGGGAGTAGCAATGAAGATGGTAGAATAAATGCCTGACATAAAACCAACGAGAAGGGCAAAGGCAAAGGGGCGAATGACTCCCCCACCGAGCACGAACAAAGCAGAGAGCACCAACAGTGTCGTGATCGTAGTGAGGATGGTCCGCCCCAGGGTCTCATTGATGCTCGTGTTGATAATCTTTTCCAGACTTTCCCTCCGGTACTTCCGCATATTTTCCCGGATGCGGTCGCATACGACCACGGTATCATTCACAGAATATCCGGCGATCGCAAGAAGGGCCGCCACGATGGGCAAATCGAACTCATAGTTGGCCAGAACGAGAGCCCCAATCGTGATCAAAACATCGTGGATGAGTGCCAGTATGGCCCCTAGGCCAAAGCGGAGCTCGAAGCGTAACCAGATATAGGCACCCATCATCACCGTGGCAAGTAATACAGACAAAGCCCCCCTTTGGCGCAGGTCCTTTCCTACCTTCGGTCCTACGGATTCAGTCCTGCGAATTTCAAACTGTTCGGGCCCAAACCGATCAGAGAGGCCTTGGCGGATCTCCTGCCCGACAGTCCCCAACTGAGCTCCCGTCGTTTCCAAACGGACAAGGAACTCACCGGTTTCGCCGCCGCCGAAATCCTGTACCACACTGTCGCCCAAACCCGAGCGCGCCAAAGCCTGGCGGATTTCACTAATGGTAACGTTCTGGTGAAACTTAAGATGGACCATGGTGCCCCCGGCGAAATCGACTCCCAGCTTCGGACCTTTGGCAAAGAGAAGAACCAGGACAGCCAGACTCACCAAAGCGGATGCAGCAAAGGCTCTATGACGATAGCGGAGAAAGGGGATTTGGGTTCCAGGTTTGATGATTTCCATGGCTTTCTTTTCAGACACTCAGGCGCGTTAGTCTCGTGGCGGCTATGCGATAGTCATAGTAGATTCTCGTTCCGTAGAAAGCCGTAAGGACCGTTGTGAAAATGCCAATGCAGAGGGTCACGGCAAATCCTCTAATCGGACCCGTCCCGAACTGGAAGAGGATGACACCGGCCAGAAAGGTGGTGATGTTTGAGTCCAGGATCGCCGGGAGGGCTCGTTCATAACCCGCGTCAACGGCTGCCCTAGGCGATTTTCCGTTTCTTACCTCTTCTCGGATGCGTTCATTGATGAGCACATTCGCATCCACCGCCATGCCCGTGGTAAGGATAATCCCGCCAATCCCCGGTAGGGTCAAAACCGCCTCGAATCCCGCTAGAATGGCCATCATGAAGAGGATGTTCAACACCAGGGCCACATCGGCAAGCAGGCCACCTCCCTTATAATAAGTTAACATGAAGAGGACAAGCAGAGAACCACCAACGATAAAGGAGATAATTCCCTGGCGTATGGAATCACGGCCGAGGGAGGGCCCTACGGTACGCTCCTCCACGATCTTGACCGGCGCGGGCAGAGCGCCTGCCCTGAGAATAATGGTAAGGTCGCGAGCCTCCTTGAAGTCAAAGCTTCCCGTGATCTGGGCGCGCCCTCCACTAATCCGATCCTGTATGACTGGGGCTGAGTAGACTCGGTTATCGAGAACAATGGCCAAGCGCCTCTTCACATTCTCTCCGGTGATTCGCTCAAAAAGCCTCGCCCCGCTGGAATTCAGGTTTAACTCCACATAAGGGCCCTCCAACCCGGAGCTGGGACGTACCCGGGCGTCCGCAATGTAATCGCCGGTCATCAGGGTCCTGGCATACAGAAGGTAAGGGACCTTTTCCCTCCTTAACCCTCCGCTACCACTGGGGGTATAACCGTACAGAATCTCCCTACCCGGGGGAGGACCATTGCGTAAGGCCTCCTGTACATCATTAATCTCATCCACCAACTTGAACTCGAGTATGGCGGTTTGGCCGATGAGTTTTTTGGCCCTTTCCGGATCCTGAATACCAGGCAGTTGGACCAGTATATCGTGTTGCCCCCGGCGTTGGATTGTTGGTTCCCTAACACCTAATTGGTCGATGCGGTTACGAATGGTCTCAAGGGCTTGATCCACGGTGTCGTTCCTGATGGAGCGAAGCTCACGCTCGTCGAGGCTCACCCAAAATTCTCCGCCTTGTCCACCGGATGCAGAACTCACCAACACGAGATTCGGGAACTCGCTCTTGAGGAGATCCCGCACCCTTGGGCCGCTTTCTGGAGCGACCTTGAGTAGGATCCGATTCTCCCGGACCTTTTCCAACACGTTGAAGGGGATCCCTTTTTCTCGGAGGAGTCTACGGAGATCCTCTCTCACCCGCTCCAGGGTGTTCTCCACTGCCTTCTCTACCTGGACTTCCAAGATGAGATGCATCCCCCCTTGAAGATCCAATCCCAGATGGATCTTCTCAGTGGGGAGAACTTTACTCCACCACTGAGGGAGTTCCTTCACGAAAGAAGGAGAGAGATAGATCAATGCAGAACAGGTCGAAACTAAAAGAATAACCGATCGAATCGCTAATCCTCGTGGCATATCACTACGCTTTAACCTCCTTACCTGAGCCTTTTTCTATCTTGACGAGCGCGGAGATCTGCGGTCGACTCACCCGGATCCTCACATTAGGGGCCACCTCGACGGTGACCACGGCATCGGTCAGGGCAACTACCTTACCGTAAATCCCTCCGCCAGTCATTACCTCATCGTTTTTTTTAAGCTTGCTCAACATCTCCCGGTGCTCTTTGGTCTTTTTTTGTTGGGGTCGGATCAGAAGGAAGTAAAAAACCCCAAATATCAGAAACAAAGGAAAAAGCTGCCCCAAAATCGGTATTCCCGATGGCGCCTGAGCTGTCTGAGCGAAGGCTACGCTCCACATATTTCCTCCTATTCCGAATCCTGAAGCCAGAATTCAGTCCTGTTTTCCCGAATGGCCTGCCGACACTGCTCCATGAGCCGATGATAAAAATAGAGATTATGCAGGGTCTGGAGCTGAGCTGCAAGGATTTCACGGGCAAGATAAAGATGACGCAGATAACCGCGAGAGAAATGGCGACAGCAGTAGCAGTCGCAAGACTCATCCACCGGACGAGGGTCGCTGGAGAACTCGGCCCGCTTGATGCTGATCTTTCCTCTGGAGGTGAAAAGGGTCCCGTTACGGGCATTTCTGGTCGGAAGGACACAATCGAATAGGTCGTAACCGCGGCGCACGGCGAAGATCAGATCCTCTGGCCTGCCGACCCCCATGAGGTAGCGGGGGCGGTCCTCAGGCAACAGCCCGGCGGTAAACTCCCCAATGGAATTTAGAGTTGCCTCCTCCTCGCCAACCCCCAATCCTCCTACAGCAAAGCCATCAAAGGGCATAGGAATCATTTCCCGCACGCACGCCAGGCGTAAATCCTGATACATACCCCCCTGGATGATACCGAAGAGGGCCTGATCGCTTCTCTCGCGTGCTTTCAGAGAACGCTCAGCCCATCGTACCGTCCGTTCGGTCGAGACCCGGGCGTATTCCCGGCTCGCAGGGTGGGGGATGCACTCGTCCAGGACCATGGCCACATCGCTACCCAGATCCTCTTGGATTTGAACCACTTTCTCCGGGGTAAGGAAATGGCTAGAACCGTCCAGGTGCGATTGAAAATGGACACCTTCCTCAGTGATCTTTTTCAACGCCCCTAAGCTGAAAACCTGATAACCGCCGCTATCTGTAAGGATCGGTCCTGTCCATCCCATAAAACGGTGCAGCCCACCCAGCTCCCGAATCACCTCCACCCCAGGACGAAGATAGAGATGATAGGTATTGGCCAGGACCATCTGGCAGCCTATCTCCTCAAGATCTCTAGGGGACATGGCCTTGACGCTGCCCTGAGTTCCTACCGGCATAAATGCCGGGGTTTCTATCACCCCGTGAGTGGTGACGAGCTGACCCAAGCGTGCCCCGGTAGTAGAGTCTTTTTTGATCACAGTGAAACTAAACATCGTTATTCGTGCTCGTGGCTCGTGTTAGGTTATCGGTTCATTATTCTAACGAACACGAGCACGATCAGAGGATCAGCATCGCATCGCCGTAGCTATAGAACCGGTACCGCAATCGGATCGCCTCCTCGTAGGCCCGTCGAACCGAATCCAAACCGGCAAATGCGGCAACCAGAAAAAGCGGCGTTGAAGCGGGTAGATGAAAATTAGTAATGAGTCCATCGATAACACGGAACGGCTCTCCTGGGCGGACAAAAAGGCGCGTAATCCCCTTATCCGCTTCCACCTTTCCCTTCCGTTGGGCTACCCACTCCAAGACACGCGTGGTAGTGGAACCGACAGCTATCACCCTTTTCCCACTCTTTTTTGCCCGCTCAATCTTTGCAGCTGCCTCTGTCTTAAGCGTATATCGTTCCCCCTCCATCCGGTGGCATTCTACTACCTTTTCCCGCACTGGCTGGAAAGTACCAGGCCCTACGTGTAAGGTCAAAGATGCCCTCTCCACACCTCTCGACTCCAAATCCTCCAGGAGTTCCGGGGTGAAATGAAATCCGGCGGTTGGCGCCGCTATCGCCCCTGGACTGGACGCATAGACGGTTTGGTAGCGTTCCCAGTCGAGCGGTGCCAAGTCGCGCGTCCGATGAATGTAAGGGGGAACAGGAGGCTCACCTAACTTTAGAAGCAGCTCCATAAAATCCCCCTGGTAATGGAACCTTACCCCGTACCGGCCCTTACCCAAGTCTCCGATCACTTCGGCGTAAAGCCCGTCGGAAAAAAAGATTCGGCTACCCACCTGAGGCTTTTTGGCCGCATTCATGAGAGCGATCCAGAGACTTTGCCACCCCGGAAAGGGCTCCAAAAGAAGCAGCTCTACCCTCCCCCCACTCTCCTTCTTTCCCCGGAGACGCGCAGGAAAGACCCTTGTGTCATTCAAAACCAGCAGGTCACCGGGATGCAAGAAATCCCCTAGGGCAGAAAATTCGCTGTGGAAAAGTTCTCCGGTATGCCTTTGCATGACCATGAGTCGAGCCGCCGCCCGATTCTCACTAGGATACGCTGCGATCAATGATGGGGGAAGGTCATACATGAACTCATTTAGCTCCATAGGGTACCTTGCAAATAGCGAAAACTTAATTGTGAACAGCGGGAGAGGGGCGATGGGCTATTCACTATTCACTAATGAGGGGTGCTAGAAAAGAAGATTATGGGAGTTGTTTTTTTGGCCTCAGCCGACCCCTAACTCTCCGAAGTCTCGGTCTTTTTGAGGAAAGGGGTCAACAGGTCGATCGGGACTGGGAATATAAGCGTAGAATTCTTCTCCGAAGCCACCTCCACGAGACTCTGTAAGAAGCGGAGCTGCAAGGCTATGGGCTGCGTACTGA
>JAPUHZ010000448.1 GCA_027297485.1 Deltaproteobacteria bacterium | reverse complement strand
ATTGAGGCTATTCCGAGGGGAAGGAGACTGAAGGACGAGGGAACCGAACGTGAGGCTTGGTGCAGGCCCAAACGGTAGGAATAATCGCCCCCATTTCCCTCGGCCTGAAGGCTCCTTCCACCGAGGAAATGTAAACTTACTGACTGCGTTTGTATTAGTTTAGAGCATTGGTCAGCAGATCTCAAAAATCCAAGCCCGAAACCCGCAACTCTAAGCTAATTGCGAGAGGAGAATGTAATGACGTATCGGAGTTTTATCTACGAGGTTGACGATGGCATTGCAACCGTTCGGCTGAATGATCCCGACAAACTCAACGCCTTGACCTTTCAGACCTATGAAGAGCTGGAGAGGCTGACCGAAGAGCTGGCCCACGACGATACGGTAAAGGTCTTAGTCCTTACCGGAACCGGCAAGGGGTTCTGTTCCGGTGGAAGTGTCGATGGGATTATCGAAAAACTGCTCCAGATGAAGAGCGACTCTCTGTATAAGTTTACCCGTATGACCTGCAATGTAGTAAAAAATATGCGCAACCTAAAAAAACCCATCATTGCCGCGGTCAATGGAATCGCCGCCGGTGCAGGGGCGATGCTGGCGCTGGCCAGTGACATTCGGATCCTTTCGGACAAGGCCAAGTTTTCCTTCCTCTTTGTTAAGGTAGGTCTGGCCGGGGCGGATATGGGGGCGCTTTATCTCCTACCCAGAATTGTGGGTCAGGGCAAGGCCGCAGAGCTTCTCTTTCTAGGGGATTCTATCGATGCCCAGGAAGCCTATCGCATCGGTTTGGCCAATCGGGTGGCGCCGCAGGAGAAACTGATGGAGGAGGTCTACGGGATTGCGCGGAGACTGAAGGACGGTCCGCTTTATGCCCTAGGGGTGACCAAAGAGCTGCTTAATTCGGAGGCCCACATGAATTTAGAGACTGCACTGGAGACGGAAGCTACGGTCCAGGCCAAATGCATGGAGATGCCGGACTTCCATGAGGGGTATAGGGCCTTTATGGAAAAGAGGAAGCCGATATTTAACAAAGCTTGAAAAAGAAAAGGGAGGGAGGAAGGGATGCAAAGGACCATTTATATCAGGAACCTCGACAAGACCGATTTGTCAGCCATCGTCAACATCGAAGAGCGACTCACGGGAGTGGCGCGTCCAGGCTATTGGGAGAAAAGAATCGAGATGTCCGAGGCCATACGCCCGCATTGGGCCTCTCTAGTTGCCGAGGTGAAGAACCAATTTGCTGGATTCATCTTCGGCAGGGCTGGGGAACTGGAATTTGGGCTTCCGGGCACCGTAGCATGGATTGAGATCATCGGTGTGGACCCCGCCTACCGTGGCCAGGGAATAGCCAGGGCGCTCGTAGAGAAATTCACCGCATCGGCCGAAGACCACGAGATTCAGACGGTTTTTACCCTTGTAAGCAATGGCAACCAAGAGATGGCGAAGTTCTTCAGCCGGGTCGGATTCGCCCAGGGTAAAATGTTGCACTTCCAAAAGGAGATTAAGTAAATGGATTTCGATTTGTCGGAAGAGCTCGTGGCGGTGCGGAATCTGGCCCGCGAATTTGCCGAGAAGGAGATTGCTCCTACAGCCGCTAAGGACGATCGGGAGCACACCTTCCGCAGAGACCTGGTGCTGAAAATGGGGAAGCTCGGTTTTTATGGCTGCCAGATTCCGGAGGAATACGGTGGGACCAATCTGGGTTTTCTGGCCCTTGCTCTGATTTCTGAAGAGATCGCCCGGGTACACAGCGCCATCCGAGTTTACATTAATATGCAAGCAGGCCCCGCCGTAACCCTCTTGGAATACGGCACCGAGGAGCAGAAACAGAAGCACCTAACCGGTCTGATCTCAGGGGAAACTCTGGGTTGCTTCGCTATTACCGAACCCGACGCCGGATCTGACGTGGCGGCGATAAGGTCTACGGCTGTCCGAAAAGACGGCGGTTACATCCTCAACGGAACCAAGACCTGGATCTCCAACGCCCAGGTTGCGGATACGGCTATAATTTTCGCCTATACGGACAGGACACAGAAACACCGGGGCATGTCAACTTTTTATGTGGATCTAAACCAGCCTGGGGTAAGCCGCAAATCCCTGGAGAAGCTTGGCACCCACGCCTCCCCCACCGGAGAACTGATCTTTGAAAACTATCACATCCCTGCGGAAGGCCTGATCGGCCAAGAGGGGGCAGGTTTTAAAATGTGTATGAAGCATCTCAACAACACCCGCCTGAGCTGTGCAGCAGGTGCTTTAGGCGTAGCTCGCGCGGCCCGAGAGGCGGCAGTGGACTATTGCAATCAGAGGGTGCAATTCGGGCAGAAGATCGGTCAGTTCCAGATGAACCAGGATCTCGTTGCCCAGATGGTAGTCCAAGAAGAGTCAGCCCGGCTGCTAGTTTATCGAGCTGCCACTTTAGCGGACCAACATAAGCCCTACAATCTTGAGACCTCTATCGCCAAATATGCAGCTTCCGAGGCGGCTGCCTTTGCCGCCGACGCCGCTGTTCGAATACTCGGCGCGTACGGTTACTCAACGGAATTTCCCGTGGAGCGCTATCTGCGCGATGCCAAGTCTTACCAGATTGTCGAGGGCTCATCGAATATTCAAAAGCTCATCATTGCCCAAGATGCCCTGGGCTACAGGAAGGCGAATCGATAATACAAAGGAGGTTTAACTATAGACGTGCGATCCTACTTTGAAAAGATGACGGAATTCGGGAAGTCTCTCTCCGACGGCCTGAAGCAAAGGATGCGGGAGAACGTACAGCAAATCAAGGGGGTGGAGAAGGAGATCGCCGAGGCGGTAGAAAAAGTCAGAAAGGCCGGCCTGCCGGCCGAGGTGCTGAACAAGCGGGGCGAATGGACCGTTTATCAGAGGCTGGAGTACCTGCTCGATGCGGGCACCTGGTGCCCGCTGAATACCCTTTACGACCCGGCAAACGAAGAGTCGGGAACCACGGGGGTCGTAGACGGGCTGGGCAGGATTAGCGGCCGATGGGCTGTTGTGATTGGTTTCGACAACAAGGTGATGGCAGGCGCCTGGATCGCCGGCCAGGCGGACAATATTTTGCGAGTTACCGACATGGCCAAGCGACTGAACGTTCCGGTGGTTTGGTTAGTCAACTGCAGCGGCGTCAAGCTGACGGAGCAGGAGAAAGTCTATCCGAACCGACGAGGCAGCGGGACGACCTTTTTCCGACACGCCGAGCTGGAAAAACTGGGGATTCCCGTACTGGCCGGAATCTGGGGCACGAACCCGGCCGGGGGAGGCTATCAGGGCATCAGCCCGACTTACCTGCTGGCCCACAAGAATTGCAATATCGCCGTTGGGGGCGCCGGCATCGTCAGCGGGCTTAGCCCCAAGGGCTTTTTTGACGAGGAAGGGGCCGAAGCGATCATCACCGCCACCAAGAATTTCAAGGAAGCACCGCCCGGTCGCGTGGACATCCACTACGATTCCACGGGTTTCTTCAAAGCGGTGTTCGAGACGGAAGAAGGGGTTCTGGACGGATTGAAGGAGCTGATGAAAGCTATGCCCGCTTACGACCCCAAGTTCTTCCGAGTGGCGGAGCCAAAGGAGCCGAGATTCGATCCCGGTGAAATCGATTACCTCGTCCCCTTCAACCAGAAGATGGTGTACAGTTTCGACGAGGTCCTGGCCCACCTAACCGACAGCAGCGAGCACATGGAATTCAGGCCCGACTACGGACCCGAGGTCTATACCGGGCTGGTGAAGATCAACGGTCTGCTGGTGGGTGCGATCGGCAACCGGCAGGGTGTCTTGCCCAAAGGCTACCCGGAATATGCCCCCTATCAGGGAATCGGGGGCAAGCTTTATCGGCAGGGACTCATCAAGATGAATGAGTTCGTGACGTTGTGCGGAAGAGACAGAGTCCCCATCGTTTGGTTTCAGGATACCACGGGCATCGACGTGGGCGATTATGCCGAAAGAGCTGAGCTATTAGGGCTCGGCCAGTCGTTGATCTACTCGATCGAGCAGACCGACGTGCCGATGATGCTGGTGGTGCTGCGCAAAGGGACTGCGGCGGCGCACTACATTATGGGCGGCCCCACGGCCAATAACCACAACGCCTTTACCCTGGGAACGCCGACCACCGAGATCTACGTGATGCATGGAGAAACCGCCGCCGCGGCATCGTTCGCCCGCAGGCTCGTGAAAGAAAAAGAGGCCGGTCGGCCGCTGCGGCCGGTCATCGAGAAGATGAACGCATTGGCGGCGGACTACAAGGCGAAGTCCCGCCCAGGCTACTGCGCGAGGATGGGTTTTGTGGACGAGGTGATCCCTTTCGCGGCGCTGCGGAACTATATGGTAGCTTTCGCCAACTGCGTTTATCAGAACCCGAAGTCTATCTGTCCGCAGCACCATATGATGCTGCCGAGGATCATTCGACGGTAGTAACGAAGGTTGCTTGTAAAGGAGAAGCTTTCAGCACTTGGACGTTATCATCGATCCCCGTGAGATGCGCCCCAAGATCATCAAGGCCCCTGGAGGTCTGCGTTAATAAGATGGACGAGCCTCCCAAGAAAAAACACGGCATCATGCCTGTGTGAGCTCTTCCAATAATGAAATGAATCCGGCTACGCAAACCTTAAAGACCATGCTTTTACAGTCCAGGATCATTTATGGCCCTGTGCGCTCTAGGCGTCTCGGTCTCTCCCTCGGCATTAACCTCCTCCCGTCAAGCTATAAACTCTGCTCCTTTGACTGCCTATATTGCCAGTATGGGAGGACCTCTAAACCTACGCTCAACCTAACCCACCAGATCAAAGATCTGCCTAGACCTGAAGAGGTCTCTGCCGCATTGGAAAAATCCTTGCAGCAGATGATCAGGCAGAGGACAAAGATTGACGTCCTTACCTTCTCAGGCAACGGCGAGCCAACTCTCCATCCCGACCTGGGAGAGATCGTTGAGGCGGCCAAAACTTTACGGGACAGATACCTTCCCCATGTCAAGCTCGCCATCCTCTCTAATTCTTCGACCGTAGGGAGGAAGGAGGTGCGAGAGGCTCTGGATATGTTAGACCTCAAGATCATGAAGCTGGATGCTGGAAGCGAGGAGTTGGTCCGCCAACTCAATGGCCCTGCCTCCCCCTTTTATTTTGGAGAGATCGTCGCCGGCTTGAAGAGATTAAGAGGTGTGATCATTCAGTCTCTGTTTGTCCAGGGGAGGATCAGCAACGATGATCCGGATTCCTTAGAGTTGTGGCTCGAAAAATTGACTGAAATCCAGCCCACTCTGGTGCAGATTTATACGCTGGATCGGGTCCCGGCAGAAAAGAGGCTTTGGAAGGTTAACCCTGCCACTCTGCAATGGATTGCCAGTCAAGTGCGTTGGCGGGCCGGTCTGCCGGTGGAAGTCTATTTAAACATAAAATGATCGCCCCCAAGATAGAATAGGAAAGGAGGATCCCATGAACACCCCATTAATCACTGTGTCTGCTATCATCACTCTTGCAGTACTGTTTGTCCTGCTCCCCTTGATTGTCCATACATTTCAACTTTATCGTAAAAAGAGGGTCCTGAAATGTCCTGAAAGTGGCGGGTTAGCAGAGGTCGATATCGACGCCTCCCGTGCAGCCTTTTCTTCGGCATTCGGCAAATCGCTGCTCCGGATCAAGAATTGCACCTTATGGCCTAAGTAGAAGGGCTGCAGCGAGGGTTGTCTCAAGTAATGGTGCGAGTCTACATCCTGAAGGGGTCATCAATTAGCAAGGAGACGATACTCCCCTCATGAAAACAGTTGCAGAGAGACTGAGTCAATATGCCTGTGCCCTCCATTATCGTGACCTACCATCAGAGGTGGTCCATGAGGTCAAGCGGCGAGTGATCGACTCATTGGGCTGCGCCCTGGGCGCCTTCCATGAAAGGCCCGTCAAGATTGCACGTTCCCTGGCGCTAAAGGTTCCAAGCAGTGACGGCGCCACGATTTTAGGCATGGATGATAGAAGCTCACCCGAGACGGCGACCTTCGTGAACGGCACCATGATCCGTTACTTCGACTACAACGACACTTATCTGTCACTTGAACCGGCCCATCCCAGCGACAATCTATCGGCTGCATTGGCCATGGCTGAGACGCAGAAGAGGAACGGGAAGGAGCTAATCACCGCATTGGTAGTTGGCTATGAGGTCCAGTGCCGTCTCTGTGACGCCGCTAGCCTCCGGGCGCGCGGTTGGGATCATGTCATCTATGGTTCACTTTCCACGGCGCTTGTAGCCGGAAAATTAATGGAGCTGACAGAGGAGCAGATGCTCCATGCCCTGGGGCTGGCAGGGGTTCCCAACATCGCCCTGCGCCAGACACGCGTAGGAGAGCTTTCCATGTGGAAGGGCTGTGCCTTTGCCAACGCGGCGCGAAACGGGATCTTTGCAGCTTTATTGGCAAATGAGGGTATGACCGGCCCGACTCCCATCTTCGAGGGCGAGATGGGCCTTTGGAAGCAGGTCTCCGGACCGTTCCGTTTACGACGGATGGGAGATAGCAGAGTCCGATTTAAAATCCTGGAGAGCAGCATCAAGTTCTATCCCGCAGAATACCATGCCCAGAGCGCCATTCAGGCTGCTCTGGAACTGAGAAGACAAGTGAAACATACGGAAGAAATAAGTCGAGTGGAGATCGAGACTTTCAAGACCGCCATTCAGATCATCGCAGGAGAAAAGGAGAAGTGGGCCCCCCAGAGTCGCGAAACGGCCGATCACAGTCTCCCTTATTGTGTGGCTGTCGCCCTCACCGATGGCAAGGTCGGCCTGGAACAGTTTAGCGAGAAGCGGATACGGGATCCAAAATTGAGGCGGCTGCTGCGTAGAGTTGCCGTCAGGGAAAACTCAGAATTCACAAAAGCCTACCCACGGGCCAATAGTAATCTAGTCCGGATTATCCTTAGAGGTGGAAGCTCTTTGGAAAAAAAGGTGAGCTATCCCAAGGGCCATGCAAAAAATCCCATGACGGACCAGGAAGTAGAAGAGAAGTTTATCGCCTTGACAACACCTCTCCTCTCTCGGCCTCGCATTAAGCGTATTCTCGACACCCTCTGGCGGTTGGAAAAGATAGGCGACATTAGGAAGGTCTTAAGGCTGTTTACCCTCTAGCCCTATTTTAACGCCGGATCGCAGCGGAGCGTACAGGACAGTACGTGAGGATGCGAGCCCGAAGCGACAACGAAGCAAGCGCCCCTTCGGCTGAGCTCAGGTCGATGCCTTATCGACGGATCAGGGTCAATTTTCTCCTCTTGTATTTGGAAAAATTTAGACTTAAAGATACGAAATTGTGCGCCTTATCATCCAGAGAATCACAGAGGCTAGAGTAACCACTCAGGGCAAATTGATTGGAAAGGTAGGTCCAGGGCTTTGCGTTTTTCTCGGCATTGCCAAAGGAGATATGCGAGATGACGCTGACTACCTGGCCGAGAAAGTCGTAGCGCTGAGGATCTTTGAAGATGAGGCAGGACAAATGAACCGTTCCTTGGCCGACATAAACGGAGAAGTCCTGGTGGTCTCGGAATTTACTCTTTACGGCGATTGCGCCAAGGGAAGACGCCCATCTTTTAGCCAGGCAGCCCCACCAGAGGAGGCCGAAAGTCTCTACAGCTATTTCATAAAAAAACTGAAAGATTTAGGCCCTAAAGTCGCCACGGGTCAATTTCAAGCAAAGATGGAAGTTTACACTGTAAATAAGGGTCCAGTAACATTTATTTTGGATAGCAAATAAAAAACAAAGGCCGCTGCAGCTATCTACGTCCAAGGGAGGAGGCGATGTGCCGGGCAAGGGAAGAGCATAGCGAGGGGCGACAAACGAAGTTAGGCAACGTCAATTGGACCCGCTACAGGTCATGCACGTCGTTCTAGTCCAACCTGAGATTCCTCCCAATACGGGGAGTATTGCCCGTCTTTGCGCCGCAACCAAAACCCCCCTTCATTTGATCGCCCC